>DASUTO010000237.1:0-4916 GCA_036374555.1 Chitinophagaceae bacterium | reverse complement strand
ACATCCTTGTTTTTTAAAATACCTGTAAGAGTCAGGAATACAAGAGGCACAGCTGAAACCGCGCCGACCTTTATTCCGTGAATTGTAGTTGTCAACCATAATAAGACTGTTACAATGATGATAATTAAAACGATCATCCGTTGTGTCTTCTCCTCTTTTGTTCTTTCAATTTTATCATCCTGCAGAAAATCGAGCGAGATCGGTGTGTTGTCTTTCATAAAAAGTTTGATCAGCACGATACAACTGATCGCAGTAAGTGCCAGCGCAATGGGTAATCCATAGATCATCCAGTCAAGAAATGATACGTTGATACCAATATTTTCCAGTGCACCAACGGCTATAAGATTTGGCGGACTTCCAATGATGGAACCCATTCCTCCGGTAGTTGCAGCAATAGGAACACCCAATAATAAAGCTTTTGATATTCCTGATTTATTTCCAAGTGCATTCAATAGCGGCATGATCGATGCAACCACCATAGCTGTTGCCGCAGTATTTGACATCAGCATGGAGGCGATCATCGTGGTTGTCATTAACCCGATGAGTAACTTCCTTGGACTGGAGCCTGAAATCTTCAATGTAAACCTGAATAATGCTTCATCCAGTTTGGTTTTCGTCATTGCAGCAGCCAGGAAAAAGCCGCCGAGCATGAGCCAGATCACGCTGCTGGAAAAAGTGGTGACATACCTTTCAATATTTTCAGATGCCGGGTTGAGATTTTTATTCCCCAACATAAAAACCAGGTATGCTATAATCAAAATACTAACAGCAAATGGAGGAACGGCTTCCGTAAACCAGAGTCCCATGGCAAAGAACAAAATGAAGAGGACATATACCTGCGTGGTGGTGAAGGAAGGTTCTTTAAGTAATAAGGTTAAGATTAAAGCAACAATAAACGAAAGCAGGAAATAAAGAAGAGATCTAGATCGACCTCCAATAGTTTTTAAATTAGCAGCCATAGCAGCGAATTAACATTAATAAGGTGGTTCAAAAAATAACAAGTGAATTCAATAAACCTGTTCAGCGTATATTACTGTGGTTTTTGATTTTTCATTTGTAACAGGGCATGATCGCTAGATAAATTTCAAATTACTAAAGTAAAATGGAGAATAAAAATCAATCTTGATCACCATAACCAGGAGTAATTATTTTCTGTGTTCAGTTGATAATAGGGACGTAGAAAAAGAATTTGTTCTGTCTGCGACAGGAAGCCAGTGGCTTACTTATTATTGGATGAATTAAATTTGATCATTGGTATTTCATAAACATATCTCAGCTGCATAGAAAAGCATAATTATTAAGCAAACTAAATTCTTAGTAAAATGAAAACGAAGAATGATCCATTTAAGATCGCCGAAATGGAAAAAGAAGAAGCCAGACGGAAAAAGGAAATGGCCAGGATGGAAAGGGAAGAGCTGAAGAGAGAACTGGAAGCCTATAAAAAAGAATTTAACCTTGAAAAATATCGGATAGTTTTAGAAAGATTACAATTGAACTGGTTACAATGGAATATAACATGTATGTTACTTGGCTTTGGGATCTATAAATTTTATTATTCAAGGCTTATGAGTGGAACTGAACCGATGGGTGGGACTATTAACGGCTGGCATATTGGAATTATCATGATCTCCGTGGGGTTTGTATCGTTACTGGCAGCTACTATCCAGCATAAAGTAAATGTTACGAAATTGAAATTACAATTTGACGCAATGCAGTATTCTATATCATTGCGTGTTTCTTATTTCATCCTCGTCTTCTCTGTATTCATGTTGCTGGTGGTCATCTTCAAAGGATGAATTCTTTTTGATAAACTACGGCATTGTTTTGAGCTTAAATGGCCGCTCTTTTATCTTTTGATACACTTGCTTTCAATAGACCTGGTAATGTTTTTCTGATCTGTACATTGAAACATACAATGATTTTAAATCGTACATTAGTGATATTCTCCTGCATAGCCTGCATTTTTTCGTTTCATTAAAAACCAAAACCATGACAAGCGACAAAATTTTTGCGATAGCCTTAATGTTCCTGCTTCCATTCATTGCAGTTTTAGTTCCTATTCTGCTGGGTCAACGCTATGGTATCTACCGTAAAAAGCATACTGAAGAAGCACAGCATGCACCGGTTGGTTCAGTTGTAGGCGCCGCATTCGGGCTTCTTGCTTTCATGCTTGCCATAACGTTTCAAATTGCAGCCAATCGTTATGATACAAGAAAGCAATTACTGCTTGAGGATGTTACAAACATAAGGACAGGGTACCTGCGGGCGGGGTTAATCCCGGAACCATACAGGTCCAATACAAAAAAATTTCTTGTTGAATATGTTGATAGGCAGGTTGATCTTGCCCATGATCTCGGTAAACTAAATGCTGGTCTTTCACGGGCACAGCAAATATTTGATACATTATGGAAATATACAGAAGCCCTGGCAGAACAGGACCGCAGTTCGGAAGTTTATGCACTATACACTACTTCGGTAAATGACATGATCAATTCATATAACCAGCGTGTATCAGTTGCCCTGCAGTACCGCATTCCCCCGGCAGTACTGTTTGTATTATTTATTATTTCCTTCGTTTCTATGTTTCTTCTCGGGTATCAATTCGGAATTTCCGGGAAAGGAAATTTAAGACTCATTATTTTACTATCGGTCATTTTTGCGATCGTCATGTTTTTAATTTTAGCACTTGACCAGCCGGAAAAAGGATTGGCTACTATCAATCAAAAACCGATGTTCACCCTGCAGCAGCAATTACATGGCAAGTAAATGATCATAATAATTATTGACCTTAACCTCCCGGTAGATGGCTGGATTATGACCGGTGTTTCTTTCAAAAAGAATTTTCGTAAAAGAAGATCAAAATGATAAAGATCAGAAACCAAATACCATTATTGCTGCTCGCAGTATTAGCAATATTTGTATTCGGCTGCAATGAAACGCAGGAGAAAAACAAAACAACAGATACGAAAGACACTTCAGGCAAAATCGTCAGCCCGCAACAAGGAACAATTTCCGATAAAAATATACTTGTTGGAGAATGGACAAGAACAGATGCGGCTTATCAAATAAAAATAACAGAACTCCTTAATGATGGAACAATGAAGGCGGGCTATTTTAATCCCAAATCAATTAATGTAGCTAGTGCATTGTGGGCTTTTACTGATGGCGTGCTAAAAATTTACATTGAATTGAGAGATGAAAATTATCCCGGCTCCAATTATAATTTGATTTATTACCCCGAAAGAGATCTGCTTGCCGGTAAATACTACCAGGCGGTTGAACGTATTACGTATGATGTGGGGTTTGCAAGAGCAAAATAAAGTGTCTGACCATTGTGTGCCAACTTAGGAAAGTTAGAGGAAAAGCCACCGATCATCAACGTCGTGCAAATGCAGGATTGAACCGTGGTCCAAATCCATTGTTAATAACATACATTGGATTGAAGAGCAAGACAAAGACTTTTTCAAAAAAATTGAAACCATTTCTGCGCATGTTCATTGTAAGCTGGTGTGTAGTTTCACCCAACACATAGCCTGCCACGGGTGTGACAATTAGATCCTGCACACTTGGTTTTTCTGCCATTCCTTCAATAAAGTATTCCCATATAAATGACTGTGCAGTGGCAAATAGAAAAGAATGAAACCGGCTTGCATTCTGACTCCTTAAGGCATTATAATAATAAGATCCTGCGATGGGGTGACCAATATAATTCAATGGCCAGTCATCTTTATCCCAAACAGGTAAAGTTGAAAATGATCGCTTCATGTTGCGCCAGGCATCCTGTGCCCAATCATGAGACCATTTAGTTACTTCCTTAGGTAAACATATCAAAACAGCCATACCAAGCAATTCAACACCCCCGATGAAGATTTCAGCCCGGCCAATTTTTTTCCATATCCCTGCATGCTCATTACGCAAAAACGGAACAGTTGACGGCTTAGATAGAAAAGAGTCATGAAGATTTATTCTGAATGTTGGAGTTTGTTGCGCCGGGTATAATTGAAAACCTGCAGACCTGCTGGGAGCAGGATAAGTATACGCCAATGGATTGCTGGTATTAGAAAATAAAACATTCCCGTAAACCCGGGATCCCGATTGTATTTGTTTTTTATAAAATTTTATAGTGTCTGATGTAGCTGATGAAGCTTTACCATAGGAACAGAAACTAAGGCTGGAAAAAAGCAGGATAAAAAATAGTTGATTTAAGTGCATGAGTTTCGGGGTTTCCGAATTAGCCCGGCTGAATACTCAGGTTGCTCTTTTGTAAATATATGTCCAAAATTATATTTGGGAAATTTTAATTTCATGATTTTGCATCGCTTGAGAAAAATCATAAAAGAAGAATAGATTTTTTTATTTTATGCGGATTTATAGCAGTACTATCTTCTACGTTATCAGTATAAAAGTATGGGGGTAATACTATTACGGATTTTAACTTGCAAGTTTGACGTTTGATTTTTGGTGCTCCTCGTTAAGCCCAGCCTTTCTTAATCCTTCAAGTATTTCTTTAGTCAAAGCTTGCGAAAGTAGAAATGACTTAATAATATTCTTTACCTGGATGTGTGCATCAGGCATAAGTTGTATAAGCGATTTTAGATTTCTGCCAGCTTCTTCCTTGCGATCCAGATGTCCAAGTACAGCCGCCTTTAAGAGGGGATCCCAAAGTGAAGTAGGCATGTCCAATTTTTCTGCCCAATGCACTGCCCGCTGGTAATCCTTTTTATGAAGAAAATAAAATACGTATCCACCATTAAACCACCAGGGACCGTAAGGATTATGCAAAATAGAATCATTCAACAATTTAAAACCTCTTTCAAATTCACCTCCACATATGAACACGAATCCCATTGCTCCCATCATGTCTGCTGCGTTTGGATTGATAGCTATGCATTGCTCAGCGGCCTTGATACTTTCAT
>DASUTO010000236.1:0-22471 GCA_036374555.1 Chitinophagaceae bacterium | reverse complement strand
ATGAATTAACGTCCTGTGTTATTAAAATGTCACCAGCCTGTTTATCGTAAGCATGTCGTTCTATTTTATCGGTACTAAAATTATATAAGAACAAGCCGTTATTGGTTAATATCCATAAGCCATGCTTTTTGCTTTCAAAACCCCGGGTCACTTCATTACTCGCAGAGTTGCCGCCTGTTACTTTACTAAGGTCATATTGCTTGTATTCATTTGCACTCTTTTGTTTTTTATAAACTCCTGAAAAAGTAAAGAGCCACTCATTTTCCCTGCTGTCTTTGAGATGAGAATTGATGATTGTTTGATCGGGAAGACCGGGTATTTTGACAAGGTCGAGTCCAAGTGTCTTTTCAGAAAATTTAACGATGGCGCCATATCCCGCGAAATACATCTCACCGGGTTTATTTTCCCAAATAGCGGATAGTCCATTGATCCTGCCACTGATCTTTGAGAATGGAATTGATCTTATACTATTATTACGGGTATCCAGGATATTAATTCCCGAAGTATTGCTTGACCCGCTGGTGGTTATCCAAATTTTGCCATCGCTTGCGCGGTATATATTATTTGCCCAGCCGGAAGTAAATGGGTTTTTATCGTCTTTGTTATATGAATAAGATCTGAGCAATGGTTTTTCTTCATATTTTATCATACCGGCTGAGCTTGTTGCGATCCATAATGTTCCAAAACTGTCGAATTTAAGGTCCCGAACCAATGAACCTTCGAACTCCTTTTTATCTGCACTGAAATTTTCCAACCTGCCGGTCTTACGATCAAAATGCAGTATACCTGTAGTTGTTCCTATCAGAATATTATTTTTTTTATCGACGATCAATGAACGGGGCCAAAATTCATTTTCGGGAGTCAGATCCACTTTATCATTCCATTGCTTATAAGAAGAAGTTGAAAGTTCTATTTCATACAAATACAATTTTTGCGATATGATCCAGACATGACCCATTGAATCAAATCCTATATCTCCGGGAAAATCTTTGTTTTGAAGAAGCTCTCTTTCTATCACCCTAAAGCGGGACAAATTTCCTTTCTTGTCAATCTTAAATATTCCGGACCAACTAAAGATCCAAATGTTACCGGCGGGATCTTTTTTTAACCGGTAAATATTCGATATTCCAATGCTGTCAGGCACCGGAAAAGGTTTTATTACGTCCTCGTTCATCTCTTTATACAACAATGGCGTGGTAATGCTATCGTAGTAATAAGTATCTATTCCAAAATACATTCTTCCATTGTTATCTTCGGCAATATCAGTAACGCCGATCTCGGTATTGGTGCGATGAGGTACCAGGTGAGTAAATTTATATTGGAAAAATTTTTGTGTGATAGGATCATACATATTCAAATAAGATGGCCCGGCACTGACCCAAATGCGTCCTTTCCGATCTTCAAATAACGACCATACTGTAAGACCACGAATGGTATTGGTATCATTGGGATTAAAATAAAATCGTTTAAAAGTATAGCCATCATACCGGGCAAGGCCATTCACAGTACCCAGCCAAATATAACCTTGCTTATCGACGAGCAGATCGGTTACTTCTACACCTGGCAATCCATCTTTTTCTGTGTATTGAGTAAAATTTCCAGGCGTATATTGGGCATCAGAATAAACAGACAGGAGCAGGCATAAGATTATCATGCCAGGGTAACAGAAGAGCTTAGGCTTGCAATTCATTTTAAAAAGATAAATATTATTTATTATTCAGAAATAACTATCCCTTGTTAATTATCGGCGGCTGGTAATTCTATGATGAATTCAGCACCTTTTCCTTCCTTCGTTTCCACTTTCAATTCACCACCATGTGCTTTTACAATATCATAACTCAATGATAAACCCAATCCCGTTCCCTGGCCTGTTGGTTTGGTGGTAAAGAATGGTTGAAATATTTTATCTAATACTTTTTGAGGAATGCCGTTGCCATTATCCTTTACCTTAATCTCAACCTTATCCTTTTCTTTCCTTGTACTTACTGAAACTGTCGGCTCATATCCATTTAAGTTCTGTTTCTTTTTTTCATCCACTGCATAAAAAGCATTGTTGATCAAATTCAAAACAACTCTGCCAATATCCTGAGGAATGATATTGATGCTACCGATCGTTTCATCAAAATCAGTTCTCAATTCTGCATTAAATGATTTGTCTTTTGCTCTTAAGCCATGATACGCTAATCTCAAATATTCATCCGTTAATGCATTCATATCTGTTGGCTCTTTTTTCCCAGTGCTACTGCGGCTGTGCTGCAACATTCCTTTTACAATTACATCGGCTCTTCTACCATGATGATTTATTTTTTCTGAATTGTCTCTGATATCATTTAAAATTTCACTTGCCGATTGCAAATTGCCGGTTGCCAATTCTGTTTTAGCTTCCTCAACCAGTTCCTTATTTACATCAGAAAAATTATTAACGAAGTTTAAGGGGTTTTGAATTTCATGTGCAATGCCCGCTGTAAGTTCACCCAGGCTTGCCATCTTTTCAGATTGGATAAGTTGTTGTTGTGTTGCCTTCAAATTATCATAGGCCTGTTCAATTCTAATTTTTGCTTTATGCTTTTGCCTGTTATTCCTGTAGAAAATAATTGCCAGCAACAGCAACACCCCGCTGCCTGCCAGCAGAAACCAGGTTCGGACCTTGTTCTGATAAACTACTTTTTCTTTTTCAGCATTCTGCAATCGTTGTTGCTCGTTCAGGGTAAGTTTTTGAAATTCAGCCAGGCTCTCAATCTTGGATTGATTGATACTGTCATTGGTTCTTTGAGCCAGCGCAAGATATTTATAGGCGCTGTCAAACTGGTTTCTTAATCGATAAACAAGATAAAGGTTCTCATATGCTACCCCTATATGATATCCAAATGCAGAAAACCCTCCAAGCTTTTTCGAAATCTCCAGTTGTTTCATCGCATAGTAAAGACCTGAATCTTTGTTTTGCTTAGAAACATAATAATGGGCCAGGTCCCGGTAACCCCTTACCAATCCATCCAGGTTATTCTGCAGGGTGCCTGATCTTATACCTTCATAAAAATAGTTGAGCGACCTGGCTGTATCGCCCTTCTTCATAAATATCATTGCTTTGAATAGAAGAATGCCTGAAAGATATTTTTCACGACCGGACTTCCTTGCAATTTCTTCTGCTTCATCTTCATATAGCAACGCCGAATCAAGTTTGCCTGATTCCAGGTAAAACCTTCCAAGATTAAGACTTCCGAGCAAGGACCGGGCGGGGTTATTGATCTCAACAGCAATTCTTTTAGCTTCTCTAAAATGAATTAACTGCTGCTCCGTGTTCTGTGTTTCCCGCATCAGTATAGCAAAAATGTGATGAGTGCAGGAAAGAGCATATAACCTTTTTTGTGATTCATGCCTGAGTGGATCAACGTTCCAATAGGAGTTATCATTCTTTGTGTCTTCACTGATTGAAAACCCATCCAGCAAACTGTGAAGAGCCTCCGCAAACCGACCCAGGTTCAATTCCTGGTAAGCTTTGCGGCTAAGCGAATATGCCTCATTAAGTTTTTTGCCGTTTCTCCTGCTGATCGACACTGATCGATCACCATAAAAGAAAGCACTGTCGCGGTTCAGCTCTTCATAATGATCGTAGAGATGAATAGCCGTTTCATAAAGAACCGAATCATCTTTTGAACTGAGAAATATCTTTCGCAGGCTATCGGGCTGGTTTTGCTGCGCCAACGGAAACACAGGCAGCAACAGAAATAATACTATCTTAAAACAAATTTTCATCCGTGCCTCAGTTAGTTGGTAATTGAATAATAAACTCCGATCCCTCTCCTTCTTTTGTTTCAACTTTTAGCTCTCCACCGTGTGCTTTTACAATATCATAACTCAATGATAAACCCAATCCGGTTCCCTGCCCTGTTGGTTTGGTAGTAAAGAATGGTTGAAATATTTTATCTAATACTTTTTGTGGAATGCCGTTACCATTATCACTCACTTTTATTTCAATTTTTCCATTATTCTTTTTTGTACTCACTGAAACAGTGGGTTCATATTCCCCGCCTTCCGGAGCCTTGGCGTAGGAGGATTTCTTTTCATCAACGGCATAAAAAGCATTGTTGATCAGGTTCAGAATTACTCTACCGATATCCTGCGGAACGACATTGATTCGGCCAATGCTTTCATCAAAGTTGGTTTTCGTTATTGCATTAAACGATTTGTCTTTTGCACGCAGACCATGATAGGCTAATCTTAAATATTCATCAGCCAGTGCATTGATATCTGTTGGTTCTCTTACTGCGCTGCTTGTTCTTGAATGTTGTAGCATACCCTTTACTATAGCATCTGCTCTTTTACCATGATGATTTATTTTTTCTGAGTTGAACACAATATCATTTGCAATTGCTTTTACTTCTTCCAGGTTTCCTTTGTCGGCCTCTGTTTTTAATTCTTTAAGAAGCTCATCATTTACTTCTGAAAAGTTGTTGACAAAATTCAATGGATTTTGTATTTCGTGAGCAATACCAGCGGTTAGTTCGCCTAATGAAGCCATTTTTTCAGATTGAATGAGCTGCGTTTGTGCCGATCTTAAATTTGAAAGCGTATTTTCAAGAACGCTGTTTATTCTTTGTTTTTGGCGGTTATTCCTGAAAAGAATAAAAGCAATTATTAAAAAAATTCCAACTGCGGACCACAGGGCGATCATCCTTGTTTCATTCTTATACCGCTCCTGTTCCTGTTCTATTTCCTGCTGACGTTTTTGTTCACTCAACATTAATAACTGTAATTGTTTAAATTTCTGCATCCCATATAAACTGTCTTTCATTGAAGTTGCAATGTCATCAAAATAAAATGCACTATCATATTTATGCATAGCCCGATATAGTCTTACCAATAAGTTACTTGATTCAAGTAATCTCGATTTTTGGGATGTTCTTTGGGCTTCATTAAAAGCATTAAGCCCATAATGCAAACTCGAATCGTTAAGGTTAAGCTTTTCATATACCTCCGCTATTTTCTGCTGGATCGCACCCAGGTTAATTGACTCGTTGGACCTCCTGGAATTTTGCAAAGCTGCAAAGTAAAATAGCAAAGCGGAATCTGATTTTCCTTTATGCATATACACATTACCGACACTCCTGGGAATTAAACTGCTCAATTGAGGATGCCTGACCGCGGTATTCTGCTTCTCTGCTAATCTCAAATAATGTAATGCGGAATCAAACATACCCAGAAAGTCATAAGAAATACCGGTGTTTGCCAATATAAATATACCTGGAGGTGAGGCAGGTAGACGATTTTTAATTTTAATAGCAGGTAAAAAATATTGCAATGCCTGTCTATATTCATTTAATTCCATATAAATAACCCCTATAAAGCCAAGGCTATTGGATTCTACCTCTTCTTTTTTTAATTTCCGGCTTATTCCTAATGCCTGCAGTTGATATTGAAGTGCCTTAGGGTAATTACCGGTGAGTCGGTATGATTCACCAGCCAGGTTCAAAGAACTTACAATGCCATTATTATAATCAAGATCTCTTGAAATCTTCAAAGCTTGTTCGGAATATTCCAGGCTTAAATCAGGCCTGTAGAAATATAGCTTATTAGCTATGCTCAGGATTAGGTTTACCCGGTTAGTATCAATTGGTGCTTTCTCCAGCCGCTTAATTAAACTATCTACTTCCGTACGCTGACCAGGAAGATTTACTGCTGAAGTCAATAAAAAAAATAAAATGAAAACGTTTTTCATTTATAATTGATTAGGCAAGGCAATAATAAATTCCGATCCCACTCCTTCTTTTGTTTCCACTTTCAACTCACCGCCATGTGCTTTTACAATATCATAACTCAAGCTCAACCCTAATCCAGTTCCCTGCCCTGTCGGTTTGGTGGTAAAGAAGGGTTGAAAAATTTTATCCAGTACTTTTTGAGAAATGCCGTTGCCATTGTCTGCCACTCTTATTTCAACTTTGCCATTATTCTTTTTTGTACTTACCGAAATTGTTGGTTCATATCCATTGCTGTTTTGTTCTTTCCTTTCATTAACGGCGTAAAATGCATTATTGATCAAATTGAGAACAACTCGTCCAATATCCTGGGGAATAATATTGATATACCCTACACTTTCATCATAATCAGTTTTCATGATCGCATTGAATGATTTGTCTTTTGCACGAAGGCCATGATAAGTTAATCTTAAATATTCGTCGGCTAATGCATTTATATCCGTTGGCTCTTTTACACCACTGCTGCTGCGACTATGCTGCAGCATGCCTTTTACTATCGCATCGGCTCTCTTACCATGGTGATTTATTTTTTGTTCATTCTCCCTTATATCATTCAATATAATTTTTGCCTCTCCTATATTTCCACCGTCAATTTCCTGGTTGGCTTCATCAATCAGTTCTCCATTCACCTCAGAAAAGTTATTGACGAAGTTTAACGGGTTTTGAATTTCATGTGCAATACCAGCAGTCAATTCACCTAATGAAGCCATTTTTTCAGCATGAATAAGTTGTGACTGGGTTGTTCTCAGGTCAGCAAGGGTCGTTTCTAAAACTTTATTGGTTTTCTGCTTTTCCCTGTTATTCCGATAAAGTATCAATGCAATAACAAGAAAAACCGCTATGCCCCCGATCAAAGCCCATTGTTTCATCCTGTTTTGATAGGCAAGCCGTGTCGTTTCTTGTTCTACTTGTCGTTCCTGCTCTTTCATGGTTGCAGATTGTAGCTGCAAAACTTTTTGTACTCCGTATAAACTATCCTTTGCAGCAGAAGCTATTTGATAATATCTGACAGCTTCCTTTGGATCTTTCTCTGCATATATTTCTGCCAGTAAACTGCTTGCTGACATTATGCGGTTGGTGTAATTAAGTTGCTGCCCGAGTCTTAATCCTTCTTTTGCATAATAAATAGCAGAGTCATCCTGGCCCAGCTTCCGGAAAGCAACTGCCATTGCATTAGAAGTAGTGGCTACTTCTCTTAAACCATTTTCCGCTATTGCCACCACATTGCTTTCACGATAGTATTGGAGGGCAAGCGGCAGTTGGTTTCTCTTAACGGCGATATATGCTCTCAATCTTTTACTCACAACTATCCACTGTACGACGCCCGGTTCATCTTTCTCAAATTCGAACATTTGTTTCTCAGCTGCTTCCAGGTCATTTGATTGTTCGTAAGCAGAAGCCAAAAAATAGTGGATAGCGAACCTTTGAAATGCATCAGGGTTATCTTTTAAAAGCGATTCAGCTTTTTCTAAATAATCAATAGCTTTAGGGAAATCCCTGACAGAAATATAAACAATAGCAACCCTGACAAGAGCATATATTTGTTCATACGCAAGGTGCTCTTCTTCGGACATTTTCAATGCCTTTAATCCAAGTTCAAGCGCATTTGGCAGATCACCTTTTTCCCTTGCTAAAACACATAATGCGACCAATGCATGAATCTCGCCTTTTTTAAATCCAAGTTTTGTTGCACCGGATAAAGCTTCTGATGCCAGTATAAGCGATGTATCAGGATCATTGGATCTATATGCTTCTGCTAACCTGCTTTTGAACATAACCCGGGCAGTATCAGTCGTGGCAGCAGAGAGATTTTGCAGCAAACCTGGCACATCTTTAAAATTCTCGTGTTGACCATATGCCGGCAAAAGTGCATTCCCTATTATTAAAATGCATATGAAAAGGATTCTCATGATCAAGCAGTTTTACTGGTTGGTAGTTGAATAATAAACTCACTCCCTTCACCTTCTTTTGTTTTCACTTTTAATTCTCCGCCATGTGCTTTTACAATATCGTAACTCAATGATAAGCCCAATCCTGTTCCCTGTCCCGTCGGTTTTGTTGTAAAGAATGGTTGAAATACTTTATCCAGTACATTTTGTGGAATGCCGTTTCCATTATCCTTAACCCTTATCTCAACCTTATCCTTTTCTTTTTTTGTACTTACTGAAACTGTCGGTTCATATCCGTTTTGATTTTCCTTTTTCTTTTCATCAACAGCATAAAAAGCATTGTTGATCAAATTCAAGACAACTCTTCCGATATCCTGTGGTATGATATTTAACTTTCCAATATTATTATCAAAGTCAGTTTTGATATCTGCATTAAATGATTTGTCTTTTGCTCTTAAACCGTGATAGGCCAATCTTAAATATTCATCTGCTAAGGAATTGATGTCGGTTGGTTCTTTTTGGCCATTGCTGCTTCTACTATGTTGCAGCATTCCTTTTACAATGGCATCTGCCCGTTTGCCGTGATGAGCTATTTTTTCTGAATTGAATGCGATGTCATTGGCTATTGCTTTTACTTCTTCCAGGTTGCCATTACCTGCTTCCTTTTTTAATTCAGCAACCAATTCTTCATTTACTTCAGAAAAATTATTGACGAAATTCAAGGGGTTTTGAATTTCATGTGCGATACCTGCAGTCAATTCACCAAGCGAAGCCATTTTTTCCGACTGTATGAGTTGCGCCTGTGTAGTCTTCAGCTCTGAATAAGCAGCTTCAATTTTATTTTTTGCTTTTTGTTTTTGCTTATTGTTTCGCCATAATATTCCTATAATTAACAGTAACACCAGTAAGCCGGCTCCTAAAATAAGCATTTGCAATCGACTTTTATACTTAGCCTGTGCCGCCATCAGTTCCTGCTGCTTTATTTTTTCAGTGAATGTAATGCCCTGGATTGCCCGCTCTTTCTCTTTTCCAAGCACACTGTCCCTATACGCATAGTTCAGTTCAAGATACTTCAAGGCACTGTCTTTATTTCCTGACAGCTTATAACCGATTGCCAGGTTATTTAATGCTTCGAGATAAGTTTTGATTTCTCTTTCAGGATTATTCGATCGCTCAACCAGGGTAGCATAATGTAATGAGGAATCAATTTGGCCCAGGTTTCTAAATGCTGTTGCCATGCCGCTGAAAATTTGCAGGGTATCATGAAAGTACTCATTTTGCACAGCCAGCGGTATTGCATGGCGATACTCTTCCAGGGCCTGTTGGTGATTTCCCTGCAAATTTTGAATCGTTGCCAACAAATACACTGGAAAATTCCATTGGGCTCCTCTAACCAATTCTTTCTCATTGATCGACTTTTCTGCAAAGAATTTTGCAGAGTCAAGTTCATTCATCAAGACATAGGTTTGAGAAATTTCGGCAGATAAAGCTGAAGTAATTCCTCGTCCTTCCATAAAGAAGGCCCCTTTATTCAGATTATTAGCTTCAGCCAGCCGAAGACCTTCAAACGCATGTAAAAGCGCATTTTTATAGTCGCCGATATCTCTGTAAGAACCTTGCAAACCACCATGTGCTCCGATTATTCCTTGCACATGATTTATTTCCTTATAAAGACCCAGTGCGTTTAAGAGGCTTTGGATAGTTGCAGTAATGTCTTTGCTTTTATAATATGCAATCTCTGCCCTGGTCATAAAACAGTCTGCTTCTAACCTTTTGTTTTTTAATTTTTGAGCAAGTGCAATTGCCTTGTCGATGGTTGCAAGTGCCGAGTCTGTGCTATTTTGATGGTATGCCAGGGCACTAAACGTGTTAACTTCTGTGGTGTCTGCTTTCTGTTGAGCAATGATCTTATGTAAACTATCTTCAATACTTGTATGCTGTGCATCTATACCCAGCGCTACAAATAAAAAAAGAATTATAAATAACCTCTTCCTCATCCCAGGTATTATTAGTGTTATCAGCCAGGCAGGGAAATGACAAATTCACTTCCCTCGTTTTCTGTCGTTTCTACTTTCAATTCTCCCCCATGTGCTTTTATAATGTCATAACTGAGGCTTAATCCCAGTCCTGTTCCTTGTCCTGTTGGCTTGGTAGTAAAGAATGGTTGAAATATTTTCTCCAATACTTTTTGCGGAATCCCATTTCCATTGTCCCTCACCTTGATCTCGACCTTGTCATCTATTTTTTTGGTATATACGGTTACGGTTGGCTCATACCCATTTGATGCTTGCTTTTTCCTTTCACTTACTGCATAAAAAGCATTGTTGATCAGGTTGACCAATACTCTGCCGATGTCCTGGGAAATGATATTTATTTTTCCAATGCTGTTATCAAACTCGGTTTCAAATTTTGCATTGAAAGATTTGTCCTTTGCACGCAATCCATGAAATGCCAGTCTCAAATATTCATCGGTCAGGGCATTAATATCGGCCGGTTCTTTTTTCCCACTGCTGCTGCGGCTATGTTGCAGCATGCTTTTTACAATTGCATCCGCTCTTTTACCATGATGATTTATTTTTTCTAAATTCTGAATTATATCCTCAGCAATTTCCATTGCCTGTTGTCCATTGCCGGTTGCCAATTCTTCTTTCATTTCATCCAGCAGCTCTTTACTAACCTCAGAAAAATTATTAACGAAATTCAAGGGGTTCTGAATTTCATGTGCAATACCTGCAGTCAACTCGCCAAGTGACGCCATTTTTTCTGATTGCACCAATTGTTGTTGTGCCTGCTTTAAATCAGTCAAGGTATTTTCTACTTGTTGTTTCGCCGCTTCCAGTTTATTAAAATCTTCATAGCGGGCATATGCTGTAGAAAATGCATCGGCAACATGTTGGATCAATTCAATTTGCTCGTGGTTCAATTGGTCAGTATTGCCAACGTATAGCATGCCCTGTAAAAAAGGAAGGAAGTGTAAATGGAATCCACCACTAGGGATCGTTTTCAAATATATCTCCGAAGAAACAAGTGCACCTTGCTTTACTAAAATATCAGCAAACTGTATGAACTCTGTTTCATCCCAGTGATCAATGTACTTGCTTTTCTTTTTCCAATTGCTGACCACATGTTGCAGATTTCCCGGTGTACCATACGGTAAATGGAATGCTGCGATGGCTTTTCCATCGGGTGTTGAAAGAAAGGTATGAATGAGCTGTTGCTCTTCATCCATGATAAATACACCACAACGGATAAACGGAATACCAAGTATAGTAAGTTCATTCCATATTAATGGAGTGATCCTTTCCAGGTCATTTACCGTACGCATGGAAGCGATCTCTGCACGGATCCGATCAAGAGCAGCTTCTTTAATTGCAGTTTGTGCTCTTATTTCAGCATCTTTCAGATCCTTGTATCGTTTGTAAGTGAGACTAAGTACAGAGGTAAATCGCCTGTATATCTTCAATTCATCTTCGTTCAATTCTTTTTCTGTCCATGCATAGACGCCGCCTTCTTCAAAGAAAAAGAAATAACCATACTGAACTGTATCATTCGGATAATCGGGAAAATTTATTTGCGGTCTGACCAGTTGATAATATTCCTTTATTTCATTACCGCGAAGTACAGGATGATACTCTGTTTTGGTAAGCCAGTTATCATATACACCCGTTAAAACCGGATGACTTGTAAGATCTAAATTACCAACCAATTCAATTCCTTGTCCGTCGGCAGAAGCGTTCATGGTGGATATTTCCGCCATCTTTGTTTCTTTATTAATTAATCCTACACCACACCGGCGAGGAGTTAAGTTCAAACCTTCCAGCTCATGATAAAAAACTCCAATGGTGGTTGCAAGATCTTTTGAACTATGCATCGCCATTGCTTTGCCACGAACTCTTTCCAAAGATGCCTCAATGATTGCTTCTCTTGCCTGTGCTTCAGCTTTCTTCAGATCCTGGTAGCGGCGGAAGGTTAGTGAAAAGACTAAAGTGAATCTTTTCATTATTTGTTTATCTTCTTCCGAATGTGGCTGCAATGAGTTTGTCCATACACCTCCTTCACCAAAAAAGTAGGATTGAACATGTACATCAGGAATTTCTTTTATCGGTTGCGCAAGATAATTTGGCGTTGCATTGAGTATTGTAATGTAATCCTCTTTGTCTTTGCCTGCCAACCAATAGTAATCATAGTCTTCTTTATTCTCCCGGGCTTTAAACAATGCCCGCCAAAGAGGATGTAATCTCATATCAAAGACACCTATAGCTCTTATTGTTCTTCCATCTGGTAAATTAGTTATCGACCATACCTCCTGGGTTTGATCAGGTTTTATGATTGTGATCCCGCCACGAAGATTTTCAATTCCTAATTTTTCCAATTCGGTGAACATGGTTGCAGTCGCCATACTTACATCTTCACTGCTGTGCATAGCCATTGTTCTTGCACGAACTCTTTCTAATCCTGCTTCGATCTTTGCTTCTCTTGCCTGCGCTTCGGCCTGTTGCAGATCTTTGTATCGTTTGTAAGTAAGACTAATGACAGTTGTAAACCTCCGATATATTGTTAACTCGTCTTCCGTCAATTCTTCTTCCGTCCAGGCATATACATCGCCTTCTTTGAACATAAAGTAGTAACCAAATTGAACTTCATCGTGTGAATAATCCAGGTAAGAAATCTGTGGCTTTAATACCTGGTAATATTCTTTAATTTGATTGCCTCTCAAAACTGCATGAAATTCTTTTTGTAACAACCAGTTTTCAAAAACTCCATCCAATACCGGGTGTCCTGCCATTTTTATTTTGCCGATAATTTCAATGGAATCGTCCTGCCCGGTTGTGTTCATAGTAGTAAGTTCAGCTATCCGTGTCTCTTTATCCATTAAGGCTACTCCACATCTTATAGGTATTACACTTAATGATTTCAGCTCACGATAAAAGACGCTTAGCGTTTCTGCTAAATCCCTTGAGCTATGCATAGCCATTGCTTTTGCACGAACTCTTTCCAGTGCAGCTTCTATCTGTGCTTCTCTTGCCTGGGCCTCTGCTTTTTGCAGATCTGAGAATCTTCGGTAAGCAAGGTCAAAAACTACTGCAGCTCTTTCTTGCAGATAGGTGGCTTCGGTCGAAGGCTCTTGCTTTGCAATCATGAGCAGCGCTCCTCCCGAGAATTTTGAGAACCGGTAATAGCGTTTTTCATCCATACTGTGTTTTTGACGCATGGAATTAATAACCTCTGGAGCTAATTTAAAAAGCACTTCATACCATTCCTGCTGTTTTGCTCCGCTTAATTCGATCGTGTATTCTTTTAGATCGCTGTAAAATTTTGTCAGCCATTCCTGTACAAACTCACATGAGTTTTTTGGAATAGCCATATGACCATATGTTATTTCACGGTTTGCATCTGAGCCTATAGTAACTGCACGCCAGGAAAGAACATTATCAGGGTCCTCTTCGTAAAGATGTACGGCGGATGCCTCCAAGTCAGCCTGCCCCAATAGCGCCATTTGCTCCCGCATTACTTTTGCTACTTCCATCAGTTCATCAGACTTGTGCATGGCAAGTGCACGAGCCCTTATTCTTTCCAATGCGATCTCGATCCTGGCTTCTTTAGCCTGTGCTTCTGCTTTTACAAGATCCAGGAAACGTATGTAGGATTGTTCAAAAACTTTCGCAAAACGTTTAAGTATCCCATTCTCTTCATCGTTAAAAGGATCTGGTGAATATCTTGAAACGGCAAACCAAATATCTTTCGTCAAAAAAAGTGACCGGGCCATTCCATTACGACTCAACACATACTGTTTTCTTTCTTCAGGAACATTTTTCGCAACGGTATTTTCAAAAAAATGTTTAAAAAACATTCTAGCCTCATCCTGGTCAAAAACATCGGTATAGAACCCGATCTTTTTTGCTTTTACTTCTTTCAAATTATTAAAGATCCTATGATCGAGGTACGGAACATGAATGACCGATGGATATGACTGTTCCGGTGTAGACATCCACATCTCCCAACTCTCATCTTCATGCAATCGGCAAAAAACTGAATTATCAAATTTCAAACCTAGAGCCAGCAACTGGTTTGTTATCGTTTCAATAACATCATGAAGTTCTTTACTCTGGTGCATTCCCATCGTTCTTGCTCTCACTCTTTCCAATGCCGTTTCAATCTGCGCTTCTCTTGCCTGTGCTTCTGCTTTCTGGAGATCGAGAAAACGTGTATAGGATTGTTCAAAGACTTTCGCAAAACGATGAAGGGTATCAAAATCTTTATCACTCATAGGCTCGAAACTGCCAAAAGTGATGCTTGCATATTTGTTGAAGCAAACATTCAGATACGCTTCTTCTGCGGATTGCATTGCTGTTTTAACCTCGTCAGGCAACGTAGCCAATCCTGAATTCTTAAAAAGGTACTGGTCCCATTTCTTTTTCTCCACGCCACCTAATTTGTATCTCCATTTTGTTGTCTGCTTTTTCCATTCGTTAAGGTAGGCGAGGTAAGGTTCGTTGGAATGATCAGGAACAAACAGGCCGACCGGATTAGATACGCCATCAAAATTAGAGATCCACCAGGTAGAATCATTGGTTCTTTCATCATAGGTCATAATGATGCATGCATTGACTGAAAAACCAATGCGGGTGAGTTCTTTGAAAACAATTTTTACTAAATCGGCCAGTTCATCCGAGTGGCGCATGGACATTGACTTGGCCCTTACACGTTCCAGCGCCAATTCTAATTCAGATTCTCTTGCCTGTGCTTCGGCTTTTTCAAGATCAAGGAAGCGTATGTAGGCTTGTTCAAAAACTTTTGAAAATCGTTTTAATATTTCTGCTTCTCCTTCAGATAATAATTTGCCTGAATACCTGTTTATCTGTACCCCTGTATGTTTTGAAAATGCAATTGCCACCATAATTCCAGGTGCCTCTAAAATAAATTTCTTTCTGTCCTCACTTAAAAACTTAAAATCAGTGTTTTTGAATGCGTGTTCGAACCATTCATTTTTTATTTCGAATGGATAGGACAAACCAGAAAAATCTGCCCCGCTTTCCCTGGCGAGTATTAAATCTCTTGACGGCGGTAGATCCACATATGGCATATAGAAACTTGCCGACCGTTTTTGAGCGGGGCTTGCGACCCAGTAATCATAATCTCGTACGCCTTCTTTAAAAATTGCAATATTGCAAGAATCCATGTCAATATTCAGATCCTGAAGCCTTTCAAATACAGTATTAACTACGTCCTGCAATTCGTCGCTTTTATGCATTGCAAGCGAACGGCTTCTTACTCTTTCCAATGCAGTTTCGATCTGAGCCTCTCTTGCTTGCGCTTCGGCTTGTTTCAGATCCACAAATCTTCGATAGGCTAATCCAAAAACATTTGAAAATCTTCTTAAAAGTTTACGGGCATCATCATTCGGTGGAATATATGTTGTCATCACCAGTGAGCCGCCCTGAAAATCCGCCATAGACCAATAAGTACGGGCATCTTGCGCATCAATTCCAAGGAAGCTTTCGAGCACCATTTTAAAACCTTCGGGTACTTGCTCTTTTAATTGATCTAACCATTCATTAAGTTTCTCCCCTTCATTTATTAATATATAATCCTTCTTTCCGTCATAATAAGCTTTCATCATTTCATCCACGATCTTCACTCCACGTTTTGGAAATCTTGCCTGCAGCGGGATAATATTTCCTTCATTTCCGGGTGGACGAATGGCGGCCCAGGCATCAAAATGATCAGGTGATTCTTCATAGAGATGTATGGCGCAAACTTCTAATTCAGGTTGAGCCATTGTACCCATTTGATTTCTCAACTCAAGTGCAACATCTTTTAACTCCTGTGATGTATGCATAGCCATTGCCCTTGCTCTCACTCTTTCCAGTGCCGCTTCAATCTGCGATTCTCTTGCCTGTGCTTCGGCTTTTTGCAGATCAAGAAATCTTGTATAAGTCTGCTCAAACACTTTTGCAAAGCGTTTGAATATATCATGAGCTTCGGGCACCTGTTCATAAGTGATAAACAACAGGAAGCCTTTTGAGAAATAAGCAAGGTGGAATATCTGGAAAGTGGGTACAGGAAAACCAGCCGCTTCAATTTCATCTAATGTTTCTTTTACGCCGGGAAGAGTTCTTAAATATGCATAATGCGTTTTCAATTCTTCCCCACCCACTTCTTCAACAAAAAATGATTCGCCCCTTTCCCAGGCTTCACGAAAATGCATCAATGAGGGGTCTTTAGTTAACGGCATGCTTAATGTGGGCTGAAGAACTCCTTCACTGCTCATAGACAGTGTAATGGAAGTTTTTTTATCATTATCCCATGTACAGTAACCGGCACTCCATGCAGGCATGCCTAATGATTGAACTTGCTGAAATAATAGATTGGCAGCTTGCGGAAGTTCATCACTTTTCTGCATCGCCATTGTTCTTGCACGAACTCTTTCCAATGCCAATTGAATCTGTGATTCCCTGGCCTGTGCTTCCGCATTTTTGAGATCGAGGAAACGGGTATAAGTAAGGTCAAATACAGCGGCAAATCTTTCCAGCAATTGTACAGTTTCATCAGGATGGCGTTCATGAGATGAAAAAGAAAGCATGCCTTTTGAAAAGAACGCAATATGAACAACCCAATGATCTCCTTCTTTTGTTTCAAATTTGAATTTACCACCGATCGAGTTGCGGTATTCATTGTATTTTCTTAATTCAACTCCATAGATGTCTATCACCAATGATCTTTTTTGTTCTTTCCACGCAGTCACCAACTTCTTCATCACGATTGGTTCGTCCAGAGATACATTGATCACATAATCTAATTGGTTGCCATCAATTGTTGCAGACATCTCCATGAAATTTTCATTTTCATGGATGATACCGATGGACATCTGGCTGGCGGTGGAACCCAGCTCCCTGAATTGTTGAAACAATACAAACGATGTTTCTGAAAGCTCATCACTTTTCTGCATCGCCATTGTTCTTGCTCGAACTCTTTCCATCGCTAACTGTATCTGCGATTCTCTTGCCTGTGCTTCGGCTTGCTTTAAATCATTGAAACGAGTGTAGGTTAAATCAAAGACTTTTCCAAAGCGGCTAAGTATATCGAGATTAGCATCTGACAGTGGTACATCTCCGACAGTTTGCAGTCCCCCGAAATTGCTGAACGAGAAAGAAACAACATATTTTTCCATTGCTCTCGAAGCTGCTTGTGCTGCTGCAGGTACCCTTCTGAATTCTGTTTCATTAAATAAATATTCGTCATATATTTTTTTCTCCTGCCCTTCGAGTACATATATATGCTTAGTTCGTCTTTCCTTCCATCCTTTCATCATTGCATGGTGAAAAGGATAATCTTCAAACAGCATGTGATAAGATTCAGGCGCCTTATTTATATCCGGGTTGGCTGCCCAAACAGTATTGGACATTGAGCTTTCATCTATGATATTAATGATGCACCATGTTAATGCAAAATCAAGTTTGGTTAATTCTTTAAAAACAGTATCAACTAATTCAGATAACTCATCTGACCTTTGCATCGCCATTGCTCTGGCTCTTACTCTTTCCAGGCCTAATTCTATCTGTGCTTCCCTTGCCTGTGCTTCAGCTTGTTTCAGGTCATTGAAACGTGTATAAGTAAGATCAAAAACTTTTGCAAAGCGAAGCAGTATATCAAAATGCTCATTTGATAATGGCTCAAGAGATGCCAATGTAAGGTTGCCGAAACTATTAAATGATGCATTCAAATAAACCCTATCCGGCGCTTTCATCCCTGCTATAACAAAATCCGGTAAGTGTGAAAGCTCAGTTTCAACAAACAAAAAATCATCCCATTCTTTTTTATCTTTTCCTTCCAGTATATATTGCCATTTTAAATTTCTTTCCTGCCATGCTTTAACATACGATAAGTAAGGAGGATGGTCATGATATTTTACATACAAGCCAATGGGATCAGATGGCGCTTCTGAATTTGCCATCCACCAGGTAGAGCCATTTGTTTTAGGATCAAAGATCACGATGAGACAACGGGTGAGCACCAGGTCAAGTTTTGTCAATTCAATAAATACAGTGCCTATCAATTCTTTTAACTCATCAGAATTCTGCATCGCCATTGCTCTTGCTCTTACTCTTTCCAATCCTAGTTCTATCTGTGCTTCTCTTGCTTGTGCTTCGGCTTTTTGCAGATCAAGAAAACGGGTATAGGTTTGCTCAAAAACTTTTCCCAGGCGTTTGAATATCTCATGTGCCTCCGGCACCGGTTCATAGGTAATAAACATCAGGCTTACTTTTGAACCAAATACAAAATGTTCATATTGATGAGACGGGAAGTGAACTCCATCTTCCAGCATTATTTCATACTGTTTTTCATCAAGCTTGGTAAGTGCGAGATACAATTGTTTGATCTTCTCCCCTTCAACATACTGTACATCAAATTCGATTCCGCTTTTTCTTGCATTACTGATATCAGTTAATGCCTCTGCCGTATCGGTGTATACTGTATAAGGCTCAATAAAACCGCCCTGGGGGCTTGTTATATAGTCAACGTAAGAATTATTGTCTTCACTCCATACATTAAAACCTGCCGTCCAGGTTTTAATACCCAAGGCACTGACTTGTTCAAATAATAAACCTGCCACGTCAGTCAATTCATCACTCTTTTGCATGGCCATGGTACGGCTTCTTACTCGCTCCAGCACCGTTTCGATCTTTGCTTCTCTTGCCTGTGCCTCGGCTTTTTGCAGATCAAGGAAACGGGTAAAGGTTTGCTGGAAAACTTTTCCAAAACGCATCAGCGTATTATTCTCTTCACTTGTATAAGGAATACCCGAAAAATTCTCGATGTATAGGCCAACATTATCTAACAATACAGTCGATATAGCAAGGCCAGGGCAACTAAAATAATAATCCAATGTCTCCTCCGGCACGCCAGGGATCAACTTAAAAAGATCCTGGTAAAATTTATTTTTTTCCTTAAATGAAAGTTGGTTGGTAAAAAAATCAATCCCCTTTTCTTTAGCTTCTCTAAAACTGTTCCAATGTGCACAATCAAAATAAGGAATAGTTACCTGGAAGGGAACAGCATGTTTATCTGCAAGCCAGATATGCATATCATCCCTTTTCTTGTAATCCATAATAAACCCGGTATGTTCAACATGGATATTTAAGTGAACGAATTGGTCATACACAACCTGGATCACCTCTTTGAGCTCGTCGCTTTTTTGCATGCCCATTGTTCTGCTTCGCACTCTTTCCAATGCTGCTTCTATTTGTGCTTCTCTTGCCTGTGCTTCTGCTTTTTGGAGATCAAGAAAACGGGTATAGGTTTGTTCAAACACCCTGGTAAACCGGAGCATCAGTTCTTCCTGGATCTTCGATAATCGTTCTTCCCCGATATTAAACAGGTACCCATTTGCGAAATTGAAAGTAGAGAGCACGGCTTTTTTCGGGGATACGCTTAAAAATTCTTCGATTGAAAAGGGCACATTAATTTTTGCAAGCTGCCGCTGGATATGCTTGCCGATATAAGTTTGATGTTTGAGCGTCGCCTTTTCCTTCAACCCGATCACGTTAAAAGATTCCCGCTTCTTCCAGCTTGCCAAAATTGAACGCATCACATCGGTTTCAGTGTGCGGGAATACAAAAGGTATTGGAAGAATTCTGCCGTCAACGGGGTTGACGCTGTAATATGACCCGTATTTCTCCTCATCATCAACAAAAGCATAAGACACGTTCATGCTATTAATTCCCAGTGCAGCTAATTCTTTATGTACCAATTCAGCGGCATCGAGCAATTCATCCGTTTTTTGCATCGCCATTGTTCTGCTTCTTACTCTTTCCAATGCTGCTTCTATCTGCGCCTCTCTGGCCTGCGCTTCTGCTTTTTGCAGGTCAAGGAATCTTGTATAGGTCTGCTCAAAAACCTTTGCAAATCGTTGGAGGATATTTGCGTTTTCATCTGACAGCGATTCGGCTCCTAATGATTGTAAAGCCCCATAAGTCATAAAAGCTGTTGACAGCATCACTGACTTTAACCCCATCATTACATTCTTTGCTTCGTCAGGTACATTTTTGAAATCAGTTTGGGTAAAAAAGATTTCATCAAAGTTTTGTTTCATCTTGCCGGCATATTCATATACCACGTATTTATCGCCTTGTTTCCAGGGTTTCAAAAGCGCATCCTGATAAGGATGATTGAAATAAGGTACAGTATAACTTACCGGAAAGATCTCCTGTGAAAAACCCGATACCCAATACTGTGCACTATTGGATTCCTTATCTATGATAATAATATTGCAGGCGCTGGATTCAAAATGCAGGAGTTTTAATTGTTCATAAATTACAAGCACCGCTTCCCTAAGTTCATCGCTCTTTTGCATCGCCATCGTTCTCGCACGAACTCTTTCTAATGCTAATTCAATTTCTGCTTCCCTTGCCTGTGCTTCTGCTTTTTGCAGATCAAGAAAACGGGTATAGGATTGTTCAAATACGTTTGCAAAACGCCGAAGTATAGCATTTTCTTCTTCACTGAAGGGCTCAGCATAGTAGTTGGCGATCGTTATCCTGGTATTTTTCGTAACAGCGATAGACAGTGCAAAACCGGGTGCAGCATAAGTAAATCGTTTTCTTTCGTCAGAACCATATTTTGCAACACTGTTCGCATATATATGATCAAATAAACTGTCCTTTTCTTCTTTTGTAAAAATGAACGAGTGAAGATCGCCGCCCTTCTTAAAAGCCTCAAGTGGTCTATTGAAACAAGGATGATCAATATAGGGTATATGGATCTTGCCCGGATACATGGCAGAACCGGAATTATATAACCAAAGATTCCAATCCTTTTCTTGAAAATCTGTATCAAAATTGACTGATTGAAATTTAAAACCAAGCAATTCAAATTGCTCTCCTAAAACTTTTACCACATCAAGCAGCTCTGAACTCTTATGCATTGCCATGGTTTTAGCACGAACCCGTTCCAGTGAGGCTTCAATTTTTGCTTCTCTTGCCTGCGCTTCCGCTTTTTTTAAATCGTTGAACCGGGTATAGCTTGAATCAAAAACTTTTCCAAACCGGTGAAGTATATCAAACTTTTCATCGGTCAATGCTTTTGTCTCTACGATCTCCAATGCCCCGAAATTGTTGAAAGAAGCAGAGAATACAACCTGCTTCGGCACTTTCAATGCTTTTCTTAAAGCATCCGGAAGATCAGGTAACTCTTTAAAGAATGCTTTTTCAAAATTTTTCTTTTCGGTTCCGCTTAATGGATATACCCATTTTGGATCCTTTGCTTTCCAGGCCGGAATGATGGATTTAAAAAAGTCGTTATAAAATGGCTTTACCTTGTATGGCGCTGCCGGTTTGTTCATTTCGGAACTGGCGATCCAAAGTGTATCACTTGAAAGCTCATGATCATGGATCCAGATAATACAGCTTGTTAATGCAAAATCAAGATGATTCAGTTCATTAAAAACAGTGGAAACCAATTCAGCCAGTTCATTGGAATTCTGCATAGCCATTGCCCTTGCTCTCACTCTTTCCAACGCCAGTTCAATTCTTGCTTCTTTTGCCTGTGCCTCTGCTTTTTGAAGGTCAAGAAAACGGCGATATGCAAGGTCAAACGCTACACCTATTTTTAATAATATGGAATCAATTTCTGATGGTGGTTCATTCGCGAAATCTGTTATCAATCTGCCATAGGCAAGTCTGACTGCACGATGCCAACCATGTTTTATATTATTAATCTTAAGGAGCTTTAATACTTCATCAGCAGTCTTTTTATCGTATTGACCGAGCCATTTTAATGCTCGTTTGAGATCACTCAAATCTTGTTCGGTGGAAATGATTTGCTTCTTAGAATCCCATATTTTTTTTACCCATAGTCGTGGATCAATTTTGCCAATATCAAAAACAATGTCCCAACCGTAGCGTCCTGTAGTTTCGGCATCCGTAATATCCCAAAACCTTATTTGTCCATCCGATTGTTTCAAACAAATCGTTGCCCCG
This sequence comes from Chitinophagaceae bacterium, assembly GCA_036374555.1. GTDB lineage: Bacteria > Bacteroidota > Bacteroidia > Chitinophagales > Chitinophagaceae > VBAS01. Next base: position 850 of record DASUTO010000236.1, on the reverse strand, counting down.
ATTATACCTTCAACTTTTAGCCCGAATAATTCATTACGTAGTGTTCGAACTACTTCATGTATTTCGTCTGATCTATGCATAGCAAGAGCTTTTGCCCTCACTCTTTCAACTGCCACTTCAATCTGTGCTTCTCTTGTCTGTGCTTCGGCTTGCGCCATATCCATGTATCTCCTGTAAGCAAAGTCAAAAACATTTCTGAATCGTTTTAGTAATCGAAGTTGTTCTTTATCGATAACATTGAATGTGGAGATACCGATCGAAGCATTTTCGATCGAGTACATATAATAATGAATAGCAGAAGCTTTATTTAACAGTGGATCATCCGGCTGCCCTCCTTTTTTCCTGAACCTTTTCCAATTCTTTAGCTCATTCCCCTTAATGTTTATTTGGACAAATGCATTATCAGACTTCCTTATTTGTTTAATAAATTTTTTAATGATCGGGTTTTCATTGTAAGAAATATTTGTAATGGCTCCGCCGGTGGTGTCAGAGTAATCATAGTCAGTGAAATATGCTTTGTCATCATTGAAACTGTGAATGATCGCATTTCTAAGCCCTGTAAATCCTAATGCAATAAGTTCTTTAAATAATACTTTACACACATTCAACAATTCATCCGCCTTATGCATGCCCAAAGCCTGTGCCCTTACTTTTTCAAGCGAAGTTTCGATTTCAAGTTCCCGATTCCTTTCTTCCAATTCAATAGTTCTTCTTTTTACAGCATCGCGAAGTTGAATGTTCTCTTCTTTAATTTTTTCCGCTGCCAGTTGTTCACCTTCATCAGCTCTCATATCAGGAAAAGAAGCATGTTGTTGCACTAACTTCCATCCTTTCTTTGTTTGTTTAAGAA
>DASUTO010000235.1:0-7534 GCA_036374555.1 Chitinophagaceae bacterium | reverse complement strand
GCTTACTTTTTTCTTTCTCATTTTCCTTTTCACAATCATCCAGGCCACCTGAAATTGATAAATCACCGATGGATGTAAGCTATTATCCTAACAATTATCCTATTCTTAAAATTCAAAATAAAGCAACTGAACCTCTAGTTGCCAGGATACTTTATAGCCGTCCGCAAAAACAAGGCAGAAAAGTTTTTGGTGAGTTAGTGGAATATGGCAAAGTATGGAGACTTGGCGCCAATGAAGCCACCGAAATAGAATTTTATAAAGATGTAAAGATCGGCGGAAAAAAAGTTTCTAAGGGCCGATATACACTTTATGCCATAGCCAGTGAAAACGTTTGGACGATGATACTAAATAAAGACACCGACACATGGGGCGCTTTTAAATATGATTCAAAAAAAGATGTGCTAAGGACAGATGTGGTAGCACAAAAAACAGATGAAGTGGCAGAAAGTATGTCCATGTTTTTTGAAAAATCCGCCAGCGGAATTTCACTCATCATTGCATGGGAACAGGTGAAAGTTGCCTTGCCAATTACTTTATAAAATAGCCATGAAAAAAGTTTTATTAGCAACATTATTACCCGTTATATTTTTTAGCTGCAGTGAGCCAGAAGAAAAACCAGCAACTAATGATACCCGCTCTAAAGCGGAAGCCCCGATAAAGGTGCTTCCTCCGGCGAGCAATTATACCAATCCTGATCGCTCACCAATGGATATGGTTTATTTTCCAACCGATTATCCTTTGCTAAAAATGGCGGGCAAAACTTCTGCCCCACCGTTAATGAGAATTATCTATAGTCGTCCGCAAAAACAAGGGCGGCCAATTTTTGGCGGACTTGTAAAGTATGATGTTCCATGGCGGCTTGGTGCTAATGAATCTACTGAAATAGAGTTTTTTTCTGCTGCAACTGTGGCGGGTAAATCGGTTAAGGCCGGTCGTTATGTTTTATATTGCATTCCCCAGGAAACAAAATGGATATTTGTTCTTAATTCAAATCTATACAGCTGGGGGCTTGAACAAAACAAGCTGAAAGACCTGATGCAATTTGAAGTGCCGGTTGAAAAAACAAACCTCGCTATAGAATACTTCACTATTGCCTGCGAAAATAAATCAGAAAAAAGCACTGCGCTTATATTTCTTTGGGATGATGTAAAAGCAAAGCTGCCTGTAAGTTTTTAAATAAGTTTTATTTACTGGCATTTGTTCGCTGATCAACTTTACTTGCGACGCACAGCCTGTACTGAGCGAAGCGAAGCGTTCATCGTCCCACAACGTTAATCATAATATCATTTACCCCGATGTCGTTTACGATAATTGAATAAGCCAGGGCTGTGTTATGGTCCCGCCTAAGGCGGGATCGGGATGAGGCTATTTCAGCTATTTATTTACTTACTTTACACTCATGTGCGGAATAGCCGGGATCATATCCAATAACAGTTCACTTATCACCTCAGAGCGTATAAAAGAAATGACAGATGCGCTTGCTCATCGTGGCCCAGACGCAGAAGGAAAATGGATGAACGCCACAACCGCATTGGGAAATCGCCGGCTTTCAATCATTGATCTTAGTAGTGCCGGTAATCAGCCAATGCATTATCTTGATCGTTATACGATCATTCATAATGGCGAGATCTATAATTATATTGAACTAAAGGAAGAGTTGCAAAAGAAGGGCTATGCATTTTTTTCAAAAACAGATACCGAGGTCATTGCCGCCGCTTATGATTGCTGGCAAGAAGAATGTGTTGATCACTTTGATGGCATGTTTGCATTTGCTATCTGGGATGAAAAACAAAAAGAACTTTTTGCTGCAAGAGACAGGTTTGGCGAAAAACCATTCTTCTATTTTATAGATAATGAACAATTTGTTTTTGCGTCGGAAATGAAATCCCTGTGGGCAGCTGGCATCGAAAGAAAAGTGAATTTGAAACTACTTTTTAATTATTTAACCATTGGTTATGTGGATAATCCAAATATTCCTGAAGAAACTTTTTTTGAAAATATTTCCAAACTGCCGGCCGCGTCTTATTTAAAACTTTCTGCCGATAGCTTTCGGAACAACTTTCAGCTTTCAATTTCTAATTACTGGGATATTGAGGTTGAAAATGAAAACAAAAAGATCACTGATGCCGAAGCCATAGAAAAATTTGGCTTTCTTCTTCAACGATCCGTGCAACGAAGATTAAGAAGTGATGTGCCGATCGGTACAAGTTTAAGCGGGGGATTGGACAGTTCATCCATAATTGCAACATTGCGTTCTCTCACTGCTCCAGGCTCACAATTCACTGCTTTTTCTTCTATCTTCCCTGGCTTTGAAAAAGATGAATCAGCCTTTGCAAAACTTGTAGCAGATAAATTTCAGTTACAGCATTTCACTATAACACCCGATGCGGTTTCATTACAAAACGATCTTGAAAAACTTTTTTATTACCAGGAAGAACCATTTAGCTCCACCAGCATTTATGCGCAGTATAAAGTGTATGAGTTAGCAAAACAAGAAGGAATAAAAGTTTTACTCGATGGACAAGGCGCAGATGAAACATTGGCTGGCTATCATAAATACTACAAGTGGTATTGGCAGGAGCTTTTCAGAAAAAGAAAACTTATATCAACCGGCGAATTGAATGCTGCAAAAGAATTAGGCATCACTGAAAAATTTGGGTGGAAAAACCGTGTCGCCGCTTTATTTCCTGAATTTGCCACTATCTTTTTAGAAAGGCAATATTTATTGAATGCATTAAGGCATGAGGACTTTACAAAAGACTTCACACAATTACAAAGTAAAGAAGCCTATTATATCACACCAGAGATCTTCACGCTTAACGGTGTTTTATATTTCAACACTTGTATGCACGGCCTTGAAGAACTTCTTCGCTATGCCGACAGGAACTCAATGGCACACGGGCGGGAAGTTCGTTTACCATTTTTGGACCACGAGTTAGTTGAATTTGTTTTTTCCCTGCCTGCAAATTTTAAGATCAGGAATGGCTGGACAAAATGGTTATTGAGGGAAACGATGAAAGACAGGTTACCAAATGAAATAATTTGGCGAAAAGACAAGACGGGTTTTGAGCCACCACAGGAGCAATGGATAAAAAATGATAAGATACAGGGCTTGATCACAGACGCAAAAAAAATACTTGTTGATGAAAAGATCCTTAAGCCTGAAGTAATGAGTAAAAAAATAGAAGCAAAACCGGCACATGAAGCCGCCAATTATGATTGGCGTTATCTCACATCATCATTTCTATTTAAATAAATAGTCTCGCCTAAGGCGAGACTATTCATATCCATCGTATTTATTGGCACTTATGTCCTGCCAGACCTAAGCCTTTCTAAATTTTTGTGACAGTTCGAGATTTCCCCAGCTATCAGATTTGATAACATACCATTTGGTCTCATCCTGCAAGGTTATGTGATAAGATACCTCTCCTTCCATAGATAATTCTGTTACGCCATAAACAGATTTACCGGCATACTTCTTTTGTATTTTAGTCAGGATGTGGATCGGAAGATTTTCCTGTGAATAGTAACGTGTTGTTCTCAGTAAGTTTCCTTCTGCATCATAAATTGCTCTTGATAAAATTTCTGATTGTTTAAAAGTAGCTTCATAATAATTTTGCGTTTCATGCCATACCACATCGGTGGCTTTCATAAAAGTTCCATTAAATGCTTTTAAAACTTTTTCAGTTACTTCCGGAGGATTAGATGCCGCAACACTTAGTGTAGCAAACAGGCAGGTTAAAATTATTAACTTTTTCATGGTTATACTTTTTTGATTAAGAAATTCTGACTAACTACAAGTTATACCAGTTAACCACATACTACAAGCTGTTTATCTGCAATCGGCAGTGCCACATTATTATGTAAGAGAGTATAAAGAAATCCCAATACTTCTCAGGCATTAAAAAACAGGCTTCAAAAATATTTCCGGTTGCCTGAAGCATGATTCGATCAGATCCATTTCGCCCGTTAAGTCTTTGTTAAGTGAGATCCTGAAGATGATGAATGGTAAACAGGCATTTGCTTTATATTCCACATCTTTGCAGTCATTCAAAATTCAAACATGAAAGAAGCAACAAAATATATCCATGCCGGCGCTGAACCGGATCCATCAACCGGAGCAATCATGACCCCGATTTATCAAACAAGTACCTATGTACAGGAAGCTCCCGGTAAAAATAAAGGCTATGAATATGCCCGCAGCCAAAATCCAACCCGTACAGCACTGGAAAAAGCGTTTGCAGAAATTGAAAATGCAAAATATGGGTTGGCCTTTAGCAGCGGCGTAGCCGCAACTGATGCAGTAATAAAATTATTAGAACCCGGTGATGAAGTTGTTTGTGGGAATGATATGTATGGTGGCACCTATCGCTTGTTTACAAAAGTGTTTGAAAAATTTGGTATTAAGTTTATCTATGTTGACACAACCAGTGTCCCTACCATTTCAAAAGCAATAACTGGTAAAACAAAACTTGTTTGGTTGGAAACACCGACGAATCCATTAATGAATATTACTGACATAGCTGCGGTGGCAGCTATTACGAAACCCAAAAATATTTTGCTGGCAGTTGACAACACATTTGCATCCCCTTATTTACAAAACCCGATCGATCTCGGCGCTGACATTGTGATGCATTCCGTAACTAAATATCTTGGAGGGCATAGTGATGTGATACAAGGTTCTCTAATGATGAACAGTCCTGACCTAAGAGATAAATTATATTTTATTCAAAAAAGTTGTGGCGCTGTTCCGGGTCCAATGGATTGTTTTCTTGTATTGCGTGGTATAAAAACATTGCACGTCAGAATGAAAGCTCATTGCGAGAATGGGGCAAAAATTGCACACTGGCTAAGAAGACATCCAAAGATCGGCAAAGTATATTGGCCGGGTTTTGAAGATCACCCTGGTTATGCCGTTGCAAAAAAACAAATGCGTGATTTTGGAGGCATGCTAAGTTTTGTTTTAAAGAATGATAGCGTTGAAGAAGCAATGAGAGTGCTTTCTTCTACAAAACTTTTTTCATTGGCAGAAAGTTTAGGTGGCGTAGAAAGTCTTATCAATCATCCTGCTTCGATGACGCATGCTTCAATACCAAAAGAAGAAAGAATAAAAAATGGATTAAGTGATTCATTGATCCGCTTAAGTGTCGGTATTGAAGACGCTGATGATCTTATCGCCGACCTGGAAAAAGCCATTGGATAAGATATTTACCCTCTCCAGAGTGGGGTAAAGATTACTCATTGATCGCGAATCCCTCATTGTTTATCGGTTTTTATTGTTGCGGAACGCAGTTTCACTTTGGTATGGTCATTGCAAACTTCGTAGTATAAAACTTTAAAACTATGGGTGGTTCACTTTTGTACGTCGTGGCTGTGATTCTTATCATAGGCTGGTTACTGGGCTTTTTCGTTTTTAATGCTGGTTCTATCATTCATGTACTGCTGGTGATAGCCGTAATTGCAATAATATTACGTCTTATCCGCGGTCAGAATCCTGTCTGAAAATTATAGCAACGGCATCATACTTATTTCTTAAGTCCTGTTTCAAAGACCTGACTGATTAAATTTGCATGATGCCGGTGCACCTAAAAGAGTTTCTGGACAAGAAGGTAAAAGAATACAACCGTCCCGCATTTATTAAAGATGACCCTATAGCGGTCCCGCATTTATATACACAAAAACAAGATATAGAAATTGCAGGTTTGTTTGCTTCTGTATTTGCGTGGGGAAACCGGACAACGATCATCAATAAAAGCAAAGAATTAATGCAGCGAATGGATCATTCGCCTTATGCATTTATAAAAGATCATTCTGCTAAAGATCTGCAACGTTTAAAAAGGTTCAGGCATCGCACTTTTAACGAAGATGATCTCTACTACTTTATTGAATTCTTTCATCTGCATTATACAAAACATAATTCTCTCGAGTCTGCCTTTTTCCCCATTCCCGAACTTGATACAGAACATGGATTGACCCATTTCAAAAAATATTTCTTTTCCTTTGAACATTTGAAGAGAACAGAAAAACATATTTCCTCTCCTTTACAAAAATCAACGTGTAAAAGATTAAATATGTTTTTAAGATGGATGGTTAGGAAAGACAACAAAGGAGTGGATTTTGGCTTATGGAAAAACATATCTCCTTCACAACTTATTTGCCCGATCGATGTGCATGTAGCAAGAGTGGCAAAAAAATTAGGCCTATTAAAAAGGAAACAGGTTGACTGGCTTGCAGCGGTGGAACTAACCGATGCCTTACGACGACTGGATAAAGATGATCCTGTGAAATATGATTTTGCCTTATTTAACCTGGGTGTAATAGAAAAATTTTAGAACATAAACAATCTTTCTCTGCCTCCCACTTTTTTCGGTTATAAATCATCATTCTGCTTTACTACTGCAGGTTGAGTATTTTTGGTATATGAAAGAACAGGTATTACAGGAAATTTCAATGGAACTTGGAATTATTTTGAAGGAACAGGGTCATTCCCTCGGGAAACAACTATTAGCAGAAAAAATAAATGAGTTGATAACTAATGATTTTCAAAAATTAGTTTCAATTCTTTACCGGATGGATGTAAGTGAAATAAAATTGAAACAGTTACTTACTGAAAATCCTGGAACTAATGCGGCGGTAATAATTGCTGATCTAATGATTGAAAGACAAGCTGAAAAAATAAGATCCCGCGAACAATTTAGTAAGCGGGATGAAAATATCAGTGATGATGAAAAATGGTAGTGTAACTAACAAATCAGGGTCTTCATAAGTCCCCTTTATGGGATTTAGGAGTAAACATCAGTTCCTTCACTTTTTCTTTATCCTCTTTTTCATTTTTAAGATCGAACATGGTCCCGAAGACATGATCCCAGATGGTAGAGCTTACGCCATAACCATTATGCTCGTTCTTATAATGATGAAGATGATGATTTCTCCAAAGAGGTTTCATCCATTTAAAAGGCGGGTTCCATGCATGAATAGCATAGTGCATGGTGCCATACATAAGATAGCCTAAAAGAAAACCGGGAAAGAACATAAATGTATATTGCCTCAGCAACAGATACATGAGTCCAAATATCGCAGAGGCAAGAATAAGGCTCGGCACTGGAGGCATAAATAACCGCTGGCGATCTCTTGGATAATGATGGTGATTACCATGCAGTGTGTATACGAATTTTTTCGCCCTGCCGCTATTAGCTACCATATGAAACAAGAAACGGTGAGCAATATATTCAAAGAATGACCAGAAAAACATGCCTCCTAAAAAAGTAAGTATAATGCGGGTGGTTGAAAAACCTAGCGTATTACCGCTGTAATACAACATGTAGATCATCCCCGGCGTATACATGCCCCAGATCACCAGCGGATGGGTCTTGGTAAGCATCTCCAGGTAAGGGTTTTTGAATAATTGGGCCTGTCCTTTATTGTGAATTTTTTCGAATTGCATACGGCCGCAAAGATAAGGAACGTGAGTGGTGAGTGGTCAATGGTGAATAGGTTTTTATGGCATATACACACTGATTTTAGTCTCCCGATA
>DASUTO010000234.1:0-3080 GCA_036374555.1 Chitinophagaceae bacterium | reverse complement strand
GGTGTTTACAAAAGATCTTAAAGAGAATGGACGATTCAATGATGTATTGCTGATGACTTTCTCCGAATTCGGAAGAAGGGTTTCGCAAAATGCAAGTGGTGGTACAGATCATGGTACGGCTAATAATATGTTTTTAATTGGCGGGGGTATAAAAGAAAAAGGATTGATCAACCCCATGCCCGATCTTTCCGATCTTGATGGAGGCGATCTGAAATATAAAGTTGATTTTAAAAACGTATATGCAACCATTTTAAAAAACTGGTTAGGGGCTGATGATATGGCGATCCTGAAAAAGAAATATGATTATTTGAAGTTTGTTTGATATTGTTGAATAAAAGACAGAGCCGGTACTGCACCGGCTCTTCTGTTTAAAAAGAAAAATTATGCATTTTTCTTTTTTGAAATAGCAATTCGGTACAATACAAATCCCATAAAAGCAAAGAAGAGAGTTCCAAGAATAAAGTAACCTTCTTGTCCTAATGCATCTGATAAATTGTGCTCAAGATTTAATGCGTTCATGGTCGGCTCGAAAAAGACTGTAAGAATAGCTGCGATCACTCCAAATAAAGCACCGCCGGCTACCAGCCCTGTCGCAAAAAGATTGCCTTTGCCAAGATCTTCTTCTTCAGGAGTAAGAATTATTTTCTTTCTCCTGTTTCTCATTTCAACAATTCCTTTTATGGCACCCCCAAGAAATATAGGTAGTGTTGTTGATAATGGAAGATATAAACCGACAGCAAATGAAAGTGATTTAACCCCACATAGTTCAAGTGTTACCGCAATAAAAAATCCAACCAACACAAATTGCCAGTCGAGATTAAATGAAAGAATGCCTTTGATCAAAGTTGCCATTAATGTTCCCTGCGGAGCAGGATAAGTATTTGTTCCAATAGCATGTTCAATACCATTAGCCACCATAGCAGAAGTGGGGGTATCAAGAATTTTCACCGTAAAGCCAATTGCTAATGAAGAAACTACAGCGCCGATAAATAAAGCTATCTGCTGGTATTTAGGAGTGGCACCTACAATATACCCGGTTTTCAGATCCTGTGAAGTGGCTCCGGCATTGGCAGCGGCAATACAGATCATTCCGCCAACAACAAGTGCCATCGGTTCAAAAAATCTTCCTGTCCATCCGACAGCAATAAAGATCAGGCATGTGCCCATCAATGTAGCAATAGTCATCCCACTGATTGGATTGTTTGAAGAGCCGATCAATCCCACAATACGGGAAGACACCGTTACGAAGAAAGCACCGAAAATAATTACAAGTATTCCTAATAACAATTTGCTTCCAATTGAATCACCGGGAACATTGGGCATGAATGTCAAGATGAGAATAAGAGCCAGGCTTCCCAATCCAACAATTTTTATTGACAGGTCACGGTCTGTTCTTTTTATTGACTGTTTTTCAGAAATGCCATCTTTTTTTATAGAACCGATACTTCCTTTGAAAGATGCAATAATGGTAGGAATTGTTCTAATCAACGTGATCAAACCACCGGCTGCCACAGCACCGGCACCAATTTGTCTTATATATGCTCTGTAAATAGCATCTGACCAATTAGTGAAATTGTGCGTTGCCGGGTCCCAGCCAAAGGATCCTCCTGCTTTAGTTATATCAGCCAGGTAACCCACCTTTACCAATTGAGTTGCAATAACGTTCGCATCGATCAGAGAAGCAAGTAATGGAATTAATACCAACCATGCCAAAACTCCACCAGCCACAAGCACACCAGCAATTCGTGGACCTATAATATAACCTACACCCAAATATTCAGGAGTGATTTCACCACTAACTCTTGCAGACGGGAAAAATTTTTGTGCCTGCTTTGTCATAAATGCAGGTGTTTCGGCAATTACATGAAATACTTTTTGCAGTAAAGCGTACATCAAAGCAAACCCAAGTCCAAGAAATGCTGTTTTTGCAAACTCGCCTCCTTTTTCTCCGGCTTTCAGCACCGAAGCACAGGCAGTTCCTTCAGGATAAGGCAAAACGCCATGTTCTTTCACTATTAATGAGCGACGAAGTGGTATCATCATTAAAGTGCCGAGTATGCCTCCGAAAATAGCAAGGGTAAGAATGGTGAAATAATTAAAAAAATTAGCGCTGGCCGGGTCACTTAGAAAAAGAAAGCCAGGAAGTGTGAATACAACCCCGGCAGCAATGCTCTCCCCGGCAGAGCCGGTTGTTTGAATAATATTGTTTTCAAGGATTGTTGTACGAAGAAACAATTTACTAAGTGCAATAGCCATTACTGCAATAGGAATAGAAGCCGAAACTGTAAGACCCGCTTTTAATGCGAGATAAACTGTGGCTGCGCCAAACACGATTCCGAAAGCTGCACCGGTTAAAACAGATTTAATTGTGAATTCCGCCATATTTGTTTCAGGAGAAACAAATGGCTTAAAAGAAGATTGCTGATCAGCCATATCAGTTGGTTTAGTTATGGGAAGATAGCAAAAGAAGTCCGGAGTCCATAGTCAATAGTCTATAGTCAAGAGTCGGTAGTCAGAGGATGAAAAGAAAAATTTATTAAAAGTAAGTCGGACTAATGACTATGAACGAACGACTCCCGACTGAATTAGGTCACTCCTTTTTCTTTCATAATGCGGTTGAGCCATTTTAACATTGCAAAGCAAACACCTGCTGCTCCCATCAGCAAAATAAAATTGAGCCAGAAAAAATTTGCCTTGTGGTCATAACCATCCCACATAGTAGCCAGCACCCCTGAAAGTTTATTACCAATAGAAGTGGAGAGAAACCATCCACCCATCATCAGTGAAGTGATTCGGACAGGACTTAATTTAGAAACAATCGAAAGTCCCATTGGGCTGAGACATAATTCACCAATTGTAATGACACCATAGCTGGCAATCAGCCAAAGCACACTTGCTTTTTCAGTACCATTATTGCTTGCGTATACAGCGCCTACCATTACCAGGGCAGATAACCCCGAAATAAAAAGCCCAAATGCAATTTTTGTAGCCGTAGATGGTTCACGGTTTTTTCTTCTTAGCCATGAAAAAAAGCAATGATAAGTGGAGTAAGTAAAATCACCCAACCCGGATTAATCGAT
>DASUTO010000233.1:0-3875 GCA_036374555.1 Chitinophagaceae bacterium | reverse complement strand
TTCAACGATAATATCACAGATTTCACTACCTCACCTGGATAAATATCCGGATTATTTATTATACCTGATAAGATAGCTCGATAATCATATCCTGGCATAGAAATTATGCTTTCGGGAGCGATTAAGAGTTCTACACTCTTTTGTAGCGAATATTGAGTATGAATATTTTGCATATAGCAATTCATCATTATTAAAATATCTATTTTTTTTCCATTAAACCCTGATTGAATTGCATCGGCCAGCTCGTCGCTAGTTAATATATCTCCGATATTTTTCTGAGGTTGAAATTTATTCCAAGGCTTATGGTATGAGATATTCTGAGTTATTGAGTAACCTACTGTTTCTCTGAAAATGCCAAATATTGATCCATGATCCCAGGTAAACAACAATCGCCTATCCGAATCGTACATTTTATAAATTTTATAAAAAACTAACGTCATTGACCGAGCCTTTAGTGTAACGTCATCAACAACACATCTATCAATTATGCCGAATTCAATGGTATTTAAAGGGGTTGCTGACTCACGAACTTCTAATAGAAAAGTAACATCCTGATCAGTTTCTTGAGAATTTAGGAGAATTCGATTATATATAACTAAAACAGAAACATCCTTAGAAATTGGGGTGCTTAAAATATCATTAAACAAAGATTTTAATTCTTTCCTGACTGAGTCATCATCAGAAGAAATTGTTAAGTTTGATTTTTCAAATAGCTCCCTTTCATTCCTTCTGGATGCAGAAAGTTCGCTATAAATCAAAAATATTATTGTCCATTTCTTCTTCATATGCGTTGTCCTTTTTTAATAAGTATATTACTAATTTGTCTGATTGGAAATGCTCAGAGGATAGAGGAAAAAGCATTGATCAAGTATACACAGGATGATGGCCTAAGCAGTTACAATGTAAGAAAAATTATTCAGGATAAACATGGGTTTATCTGGGCCGCAACGCAGGATGGCTTGAACAGGTTTGATGGAAGAAATTTTATTGTCTATAAAAAAAATGCGCCAGCTGGCCGAAACTTACTTGGTGTAGATATAAGAGATGTTATTGAAGATACCATCAATAATTTAATATGGGTTCTTCCAGGAGAAGGCGGATTAAATGCTATCGAATTAGTATCCGGGAAAGTGGTCAAATCAATTATACCCCAACAATCCGGAGCGGCCGATTGGAATATAAGAATGAGTTTGATCAATGATAAACTTTGGATAGGATCATTCAGCGGGCTAAAACAATTTGATATTAAAAAAGACCAATTCATTTCATTCCCGGTTGATCCGTTGCCTGCCAATGCAAATCCCGCTGACTATGAAATAAGAGAAATCTTTACAGATCATTTTTCAAACACATGGGTATGTTATGGGGGGTATGGCATAGTGATCTTTAACAATAAAGATCTTGCCATCAGGAAAAAGATCTTGCTGCAAGACCTGGATTATAAAGGTGATTATGGAATTATTCGTTTTTCCGGTCATTCGTTAATTGGTAGTAACACTGTACTTCTTGGAACAACAATTGGGTTGAAACAAATAATGTATGATAGCAATTATAATATCAGCATTAATAATTCTCCATGTGTTGCTATCAAGGATCTAAATAATTTACCCATCAGCGCATTGAGTAACACAGGAACTAACGAATTATTGATCTCTTCGCAAAACGGTTTGTATAAATTCAATTCCGCTCTTAATGAATATACTTTTATCGAAGAGCCTAAAGGCTCGTCTGAAAACCCATGGTTGAATTCGGTTCGTTATATCTGCAGGGACAAAAGCAATGATCTTTGGATCGGTTGCCAACAAGGCCTTGGCTTTATAAATAGCAGCACCTCTCCCTTCAGAAGATTTTATTACGACCCATCAACTGATATCAAATTGCCACATGTATTCAGCCTCGGTGTTCTTAAAGATAAATCAATACTTGCCGGTCTTCGTTCGGGTTTGGTTAGGATAGATGCAAATCATAGATTCCATCAAATTAATAACACAAATCTCTTTCATCATATTTATACAGATAGAAACAATCGTGTTCATGCACTACATTCAAAAGGAATGTTGATATATGATGATCAAAAACTTTTTCCTGTTAGTAAATACTACCCGGAATTTCAGCCATATGCTGGCTATCCAATTAACAGCCACCTTGATTATAATGATTCCCTTGTGATATTAGGAACTGAGAATAGCATTGGAATCCTCGTATGGGACCTAAAAAATAGATCTGTCAAAAATATCAATAGTACTTCACAACCTATATCACTTGCTGCCGATATTGTAAATGCAGTGTTCAAAGATAAGGCCAATAATGTTTGGGTTTTATCTGATAAGGTGATAACAGTTTTATCCCAAAATCTTACGAAATCGACAACACTGAGTTTGCTTGATTCTGTAACAAAACAACCATATAATATTTATTTCGATATATGTGAAGCAAGAAGATCATATTGGATCACAGCTTATGGGACAGGTCTTATGGAGTTGGATTACAACTTTAAATTGATCCGGATACTTACAACAAAAGATGGATTATCAAATGATGGGGTTTACAAGATATTTAATTCAAATGATAAGGAGTTGATAATAACTTCAAATAAGGGGATTAGTTTATATAATATACAATCAAAAACTTTTAGTAGGTTTTATGAACAAGATGGTCTTCATTCAAATGAGTTTGAGGAAAATTCAGGTACCATCGATAATGGTGTTTTTTATGCCGGAGGCGTAAAAGGTTTTACCTCAATTGATCCCGGCAATTTTTCTATAAATTCATCAGCCCCTGTGCTTTTTCTCAGCAATCTAAAAATGGAATCTTCTTCCGGTTCATTTGATACAAGTATCTTATTCAGTAGATACATCCGAATATCAAATAATATTTTACAAACCAGGATCGATCTTTCCGCATTGAATTATCGGAATCCCCAAAGAACAACATTTTCATATAAAATAAATGAGATACACAATAACTGGATCAATCTAAATACGCAAAATTTTATTCCGCTGATTGGTCTTTCCAATGGCACTTACCATATCCAGGTACAAGCCTTCAATGAAGATGGCGTTCCAAGCGAAATAAAAGAACTAACTCTTGTCTACTTACCTAAATGGCATCAAACATGGTGGTTCAGAGCTTTAGTAGCCTTGCTTGTAGCAGCAACATTTTATGGTCTTTACAGATTCCGCATCAACCATTTGAAAAAAGAAGAAAAGATCCGTGTACAGGTAGCAAGTGACCTACATGATGAATTGGGTAGCACACTGAACAGTGTAAAAGTGTTTACTAATCTTGCACTGATGGAAAAAGAAAACAAAAGTCATCTTGAAAAAATTAAAGAATCTACACAGTCTGCAATTTCAGGAGTAAAAGATATCATTTGGGTGCTTGACGATAAAAGAGATACGCTTGATCATTTATTGGGCCGCATCAATCAATTTGCAGGACCAATTTGTGAAGCAGCCGGTATTTCCTATAAGCAACAGCCGGGTGGAAATGAGAATTATAAATTAGGCAAAGAGGAAAAAAGAAACCTGTACATGATCATAAAGGAATCAATTAACAACAGTATTAAATATGCTGAATGCAGCGCTATAGAGCTTCTTATTAAAAACAATGGAGGGAAATTGAGTATTTCGATCTCTGATGATGGAAAAGGGTTTGATAAAAGCGGAACAACAAGCGGTTATGGATTAAGAAACATAAAGCATCGTGCCGGAGAAATTGGATATCAAGTTGAGTTCAATTCATCGCCCGGTAGCGGAATGCTTATTTACCTGGAGAAAAAATAAATTTATATTTTAACAATGCCATTTTTAATGGCATAAATAACCAGACCTGTCCTTGTTCTTATATCAAGCTTGAGAAACATGGCATCTCTA
>DASUTO010000232.1:0-16902 GCA_036374555.1 Chitinophagaceae bacterium | reverse complement strand
TATGCCAATTTTTAACTATGCCCAGGTATTATTTATGAGAGCTGAAGCGGCCAAGCTGGGATATGAAGCAGGTGGTGATGCAGCTGCCGAACAGTTTTACAAAGATGCAATAAAAGCATCCTGGCAACAATATGGTGTTTTCAATCAGGCTGCTTATGATGCATATTTGCTTTTACCAGGTGTTGCCTATGTTGCGGCAACAGGGCATAGACAAATAATGACTGAAAAGTGGGTACACATGTATCTCAATAGTTGGGAAAGTTGGAACGACTGGCGTCGTACAGGATTTCCTGTTTTGACTCCAGCGGTGGATGCGATCGATCCAAGAGGTATTCCTTTAAGATTAGGATATCCAACAAATGAAGTTGCACTTAATAACACAAACTACCTGGCTGCTGTTGCAGGGCTGGGGGGTACCGATAATAACTATGGCAAGATGTGGTGGCTTCCTTAATAGTGGACACTAATCTTATAAATAAAAGCCGCTTCAAATTGAAGCGGTTTTTTTATGAAGAAAATATTATCGTTAAAATATTTTGAACCGCTCATGACAGCTTCTTTCCAATGCTTCCCGGTCATCAGGATGTGCAATATTGATCAATGCTTTTGCCCTTTGTCTTAAATTTTTCCCAAACAAATAGGCAACACCATACTCAGTCACTACATAATGCACATGTGCACGGGTGGTAACTACACCAGCGCCAGGTTTTAAAGTCGAAACTATTCTTGAAATGCCCTTTGCAGTACGTGAAGGTAACGCAATGATCGGCTTTCCGCCTTCACTCAATGATGAGCCGCGGATAAAATCCATCTGCCCTCCTACCCCTGAATACTGGTATGTCCCGATCGAATCAGCACAAACCTGCCCTGTTATATCGATTTCAATAGCACTGTTGATCGCTACCATCTTATTATTACGCCGGATAACGTGTGGATCATTTACATAATCAATATCGAGAAACTGGAAAGCGGGGTTATCATTTACATAATCATACAATCGTTTTGTGCCAAGTGCAAAAGCCGTTACTACTTTATTGGGATGGATCTGTTTGTATTTATTATTGATTATATCTTTTTCAAAAAGATCAATGATACCATCAGAACACATTTCTGTATGCACTCCAAGATCTTTATGATTCGTAAGGGATCTTAAAACCGCATCAGGTATTGACCCGATTCCCATTTGTATAGTACTCCGATCTTCGATCAGCTCTGCAATGTATTGCCCGATCCTGGCATCTGCAGGAGTCGCTTTCGTGCTAAAATCCATCTCATACAATGGATCATCACAATAAACCATACTGTCAAACCGGCTGCTATGTATCAATCCATCACCATGGGTTCTTGGCACATTTGGGTTTACTGAAGCAATAATATGTTTTGCATGGTTGACAGCAGAACGGGCAATATCAACGGAAACTCCCATTGAGCAATACCCATGCTCATCAGGTGGCGATACCTGGATCAGCGCCACATCCAGCGGTAAAATATTTTGTTTGAATAACTCGGGTATCTCACTTAAAAAAATGGGCACATAATCAGCTAACCCCTCATTTACTGCTTTGCGAACACTTGCAGAAACAAATAGAGAATTAAAATGAAAAATGCCTGCATACTCCGGCTTATCTACATGCAGATCACCATAAACTGTAATAGAAACCAGCTCAACATTTCTCAAACGATCGGCGTGTTTTGTCAATGCTTTTAATAAACAAGTCGGTGTTTGAGCACTGCCATGCAAATACACACGGTTATTTGATTGAACAATTGAAAGTGCTTCTTCAGGTGTTTTATAAATAATTGGGATCTTCATATTGACGCAAAACTACAAATCAGCGCTTCATAAGAAATGACATTTGTATTTATATCAATTGATATAAATCATACTACTAAGTGTTAGTAAAGCAGAATGGTAAATGAAAGCATTTACTTATTTGGGAGCATTCGCAACAAACCACTCTAACGCTAATTCATAGCCTTTTAATCCCAGGCCAAATATGCTCCCGGTTGATTTTCCTGAAACATGAGATAGTTTTCTGAAATCTTCCCTTGCATGGACATTAGAAATATGCACTTCAATAACAGGAGCTTTTATGGCAGCAATTGCATCGCCAATAGCAACGGAGGTATGAGTATATCCGCCGGGATTAAAAATAATACCATCAAATTCAAATCCGACCCGCTGCAATTCATTGATCAATTCTCCTTCCACATTACTTTGGTAATAATAAAGATGAATATGTGGGTATTTATGTTGCAGTTCCGTAAGAAAAACTTCAAATGGTTTATTACCATAAATATCGGTTTCTCTTTTACCGAGCAGATTGAGATTTGGGCCATTGATGATCGCGATCTTCATGAGACGAATGTAATCAAATTCAAAAATACTGATGAAGTAAAAAGAAAGTAGAGGGAAGATCCTTATCCCGTTCTTATTCCCGTAGTAATTGTCTTTGAATCAGCAATTGCCAGAAAACTGATCAGGCCTTCCTGATCATATCAATAAACTCGTCAAACAAATACCTGGAATCATGCGGGCCCGGAGTACTTTCAGGATGGTACTGAACAGAAAAAGCGGGCTTACCTTTTATCCTTATCCCTTCAATTGATTTATCATTCAGGTTGACATGTGTCACTTCAATATGCTCCGCTTTCTTGAGCGATTCAGGGTCTACACCAAAACCATGATTTTGGGTGGTGATCTCAGATCTTCCTGTCAACAAATTTTTTACCGGGTGATTTAATCCGCGATGGCCATGGTGAAGCTTATACGTTTCTACACCGTTTGCCAAAGCAAGCAACTGATGTCCCAGGCAAATCCCGAATGTTGGTTTATTTTCTTTCAATATTTCTTTTACTGTTTCTATCGCATAACCCATTGCGGCCGGATCCCCGGGACCATTGGAAATAAAATAGCCGCTTGGGTTAAACTCTTTCAATTTTGCCGCAGTAGTTTTTGCCGGAAAAACTTTTACATAAGCGCCTCGTTCCGTCATACATTCCAAAATATGCTGCTTGCATCCATAGTCCATCACGGCAATCCTTATAGGTGAAGATGCATCCCCTACTTCATACTCTTTTTCGGTGCTTACATAAGATGCCAGTTCAAGTCCATTCATCGAAGGAACTTTGGCCAGCATTTTTTTCAATTCTTCCACGTCAAGTATTTCAGACGAAATGATACAATTCATTGCTCCCTGCTGCCGAACATGCGAAACCAATGCACGGGTATCCACTCCTTCAATACAAACGATCTTATTTTTCTTCAGGTATTCATCTAAATTACCTTTGGCCTGTTTTCTCGAATATGTTTCCTCAAGATTTCTGCCGATCAGTCCGCGGATCTTTACAGAATCAGATTCAACATCTGCATCCTTTACACCATAGTTACCAATATGTACTGAGTTCATGATCAATATCTGTCCGTAGTAACTTGGATCGGTGAATACTTCCTGGTAACCGGTCATTCCGGTATTAAAACAGATCTCGCCGGTAGCAGTACCTACAGCACCAAAAGCAAGTCCGTGGCAAAGCGTTCCATCTTCCAATAAAAGAATGGCGGGTTGTTGTTTATCTGGCATAGTCAGAAAAAAATAAATTGCGCAAAAGTAAGGAGCTGTGAGGGATTTGCAGCCATTAATTTCAACGATTTACCAACATTATCCCACAGCGGGATTTGCTTTCTTACTGAGCAGATATTTTTCCCTGATAACATCTTCAACATTCACATTATTGATCTTGCTCTCAAGCCATGAAATAATGTCGAGATAACTAAAGGCTCTTGTTTCAAGAGGGTTTCGTTCATATGTTTTCAAAGTCTCCAGCAATTTTTCAAACTCCGGTTTCAATGCATGTGCGCCAACGCGGAATGACCGGCGAAGGAATGAAAATATTTCTTCCTCCACTTTGCTGAGGTTTTGCATTTTCGCCATATAGCGGTAAACTGATTTGCTTAAATATTCAAGCAGTTCAAAATTTCCCAGTTCATAATGTGCTATTAAATGCAATAGCCTTGAATAACATTGCAAGTCTGTCCGCAGATCAGCTTTTTCATTAATGATCTTATTCAGGTAATCGATTGCCTTTTCATTATCACCGCTACCGAAATAGAGACTGGCAATCTTATAATAAAATACCAGCACCCGGTGCTTATCAAGAAATAACCCGTATTCCTTCAGCATCTTTTCCAGGAACGGGACCAATTTCAGGCCTTTTGTAAAATTTCCTTGCAGGAAACAAAGATTTAGCTTAGCTGTATATAGATAAACATATGTAAGTATCCGGTTGTTTTCATTATTAGTAATGATCGGATGCTTTGTAAAATCTTCAAACTTTCGGATAGACTCTTTCAATTTGACATGATTCAACAGATTGAAATGCGCCCCCATCAGGTTATGCATTCCTTTAATATACATGGCTGTTTCAGCAGTAAGCATCATAGGATATTCATTGAAAAGATCGACCCATTTTTGTGTATACCGGTAATATTGCAAAAAATCCTGGCGAATAAATGCATACCAGGTATAGCTCTGGTACAAATAAAGTTTCTCGTAAAAAGAATCCTTCTTGATTCCCTCCGGCAAATATTTTTCAAAATACTCCTTCAACTCATCAAAATCTTTTTTATTTCTTGCATGACCGTGTTGGATATACCAGCTATATAATTGTAATGAAAGATTGGACAGCTTATTTACAACTGAAAGTTTTTCATTTACTTCTTCACTTTCATGTGTCAGCTGATCTGCCCTGTTTCGCATACTTCGCGTAATAAAAAGAGTCTCGATCTTTTTCTCAAAAAATAAAACCTGCTGTAGATACGTGAGCTGGTGATGAGCCTTCGCGATCTCTTTCATTCTATCGAGCAGCTTCAGGCTTTGCAGGTAAAGACCTTTATTGTACAAAATGCGTGCATGGTCCATTTGTTCATGCAGCTGGATGTCGATATTATTTTCATCGCGGATGATGCGAAGACTTGTGAGTATTTGTTTGTATAAATGTGCCTTGATGTTTGAAAGTTGTTGCTTTTTGATCGCCTTATTTTTCTTAAGTAGTGTCGCCTCGTCATATTCTTTCATGCCATCAAGTGCATCAAAGAGCTGAATGAATTTTAGATCGCCGCCAGAACTGTTTCGCTTTACAAAGAGCTTGAAATTTCTTTTTTCACTCTTCTCAAGCGATTTTATTAATTGAAATAATGTATCGGCCGAACGGTTGGGCATTGTAGATTTAATTAGCTAAGATCCTTTACAGGCAAGAGTTTCGCCGGAATTTGGCCACCCTGCCCGGTGTAAAATACATTCAATTTTGACTTTACCGGGAAATAAAATAGAAATAATTTCGGACAAACAGGCTGTAAGTTTATTGGTTACCGGCAAGCAACACAAAAATAAGCAGCCTGTTTATTTTATCACCTGATAAACGTTTGTATGCCAAATAATAGAGTTTACATTTTTGATACCACTCTCAGGGATGGCGAACAGGTGCCCGGTTGCAAACTGAATACGAAGGAAAAGATCGAATTAGCACTTCAACTTGAAGAGTTGGGTGTTGATATCATTGAAGCGGGGTTCCCGATCTCCAGTCCCGGGGATTTTGAAAGTGTAAAACAAATTGCCGCGATCGTTAAAGATGCACAGGTCTGTGGCCTTAGTCGCGCTGTGCAAAAAGATATCGAAGTAGCCGCTGAGGCATTGAAGCTTGCAAGAAACCCACGGATCCATACAGGTATCGGAACTTCCGATCTGCATATCAAAGCAAAATTTAATTCTACAAGAGAAGAGATTCTGGAAAGAGCTATTCAATGTGTGAAGTGGGCAAGGAATTTTGTTGACAATGTGGAGTTCTATGCAGAAGATGCCGGCCGTACAGATAATGATTATCTCGCAAGAGTGGTTGAAGCGGTCATTAAAGCTGGCGCAACTACAGTAAATATTCCCGACACTACTGGCTATTGTTTGCCTCATCAATACGGAGAAAAGATCGCTTATTTAAGAAACAATGTTCCCAATATTGATAAAGCGATCCTCTCCTGTCATTGTCATAATGATCTTGGCCTGGCAACTGCTAATTCAATTTCTGGTGTTTTGAATGGTGCAAGACAAATTGAATGTACTATCAATGGTCTTGGTGAAAGAGCAGGCAATACATCACTGGAAGAAGTTGTGATGATCCTGAAGCAACATTACACACTGGGTTATTATACAAATATTAAAACTGAATTATTAAACCCGGTTAGCCAATTGGTAGCCGATACAATGCGTATGCCGGTGCAAGCAAACAAAGCGATCGTTGGCAGTAATGCATTCTCACATTCATCAGGCATTCACCAGGATGGTTTTTTGAAAGACGCTTTGTGTTATGAGATCATAAAACCGGAAGAAGTAGGTGCCGAAGGTTCGAAGATCGTATTGACTGCAAGAAGTGGAAGAAGCGCCTTAGCACACCGGTTCAGAAAATTGGGTTATGAGTTCACAAGAAATGATATTGATAAATTATATGAGCAATTTGTGAAAGTAGCTGATTCAAAAAAAGAAGTTGAAGACAATGATCTGCTATCAATGGCAAAACAATTTAAGCCTGAGGCAGTGGTTGCATAAATTTTTCTCATAGTCCGCCGCGGCGGACAGCAGATAGTTTTGGTTTATAGCGTGGTGTTTCTACACCACGCAATTTTTTCAAAAGAGTAAAATGAGTAAAACGTTATTTGAAAAGATCTGGGAAAAACATATCGTCAAAAAAATTGATGATGGACCCTCTGTTTTATATATTGATAAACATTTTATTCATGAAGTAACCAGCCCCCAGGCATTTAATGGTTTGAATAAAAGAGGCATCAAAGTTTTTCGTCCGCAGCAAACCGTTGCCACTGCTGATCACAACGTTCCGACGCTCAACCAACACTTGCCGATCAAAGAAGAACTCAGCCGGAAACAGGTTGAAGCTTTGATAAAGAATTGCGCAGAACATGGAGTAGAATTATATGGCCTTGGACATCCGTTCCAGGGCATTGTTCATGTTATAGGACCTGAGCTCGGTATCACTCAACCGGGCATGACCATTGTTTGTGGTGACAGCCATACTTCCACTCATGGCGCATTTGGTTGCATTGCATTTGGTATCGGTACAAGTGAAGTAGAAATGGTTTTAGCAACGCAATGCTTAATGCAAACGAAACCAAAGCTGATGCGGATAAATGTAGATGGCGAATTAAATAACGGAGTGGTGAGTAAAGACATTGTTCTTTATATTCTCTCTAAAATTTCTGCAAGTGGTGCTACCGGTTATGCAGTCGAGTTTGCAGGTTCTGCTATCCGTCGTCTTTCAATGGAGGCAAGAATGACCATTTGCAATATGAGTATTGAAATGGGTGCAAGATGTGGTTTGATCGCTCCGGATGAAACTACTTTTAATTATATCAAAGGAAGAAAATTTGCTCCACAGGATGAGGCATGGGATAAAGCTGTAGGATATTGGAAAACTTTATATAGTGATGGTGATGCAAGATTTGATAACGAGATCTTCCTCGATGCTGAAGATATACAACCAATGATAACCTATGGCACCAACCCGGGCATGGGTATTGGTGTAAATGATAAAATTCCTACTGCGGAAACGGTTAATGAAACTGATAAAAGTGGTTTATCAAAATCACTTGCTTATATGGGATTAAAAGAAGGAACTTACATCAAAGGTCAGAAAGTTGATTATGTATTCATCGGCAGTTGCACTAATTCAAGAATCGAAGACTTAAGAATGGTGGCCTCATTTGTAAAAGGAAAAAAGAAAGCAGCGGATGTAGAAGTGTGGGTGGTTCCGGGAAGTAAGCAAGTCGAGAAACAAGCGATCGAAGAAGGCATTGATAAAGTTTTTGAAGAAGCGGGATTTATGTTGCGCCAACCGGGTTGCAGTGCATGTTTGGGTATGAATGAAGATAAAATTCCTGCTGGCAAATATTGCATAAGTACGAGTAATAGAAACTTTGAAGGAAGGCAGGGACCTGGTGCAAGAACTATGCTGGCAAGTCCGTTGACCGCAGCTGCAGCTGCTATTATGGGAGTAGTGACAGATGTAAGAGAATTGTTGGTTAGTGAGATGGCAGATATGGAAAATTGAACATTGAATATTGAGCATTGAAGATTTATAATGAGTAAAAGCATAAAATTCGTTCGCTCCACTTGTGTTCCGCTCAACATTGAGAATGTGGACACTGACCAGATCATTCCTGCACGTTTTTTAAAAGCAACTAGCAGGGAAGGATTTGGAAAAAATTTATTCCGTGACTGGAGATATGTGAATGATGACGAGAACCAGCCAAAAGAAGATTTTCCCTTGAATAAGAAAATATATAGTGGTAAAATTTTAGTTGCAGGAAAAAACTTTGGTTGCGGCTCCTCAAGAGAACATGCAGCATGGGCCATTAAAGATGCCGGATTCGATGTAGTGGTAAGCAGTTTCTTTGCCGATATTTTTAAAAATAATTCACTCAATAATTTTTTGTTGCCTGTCACAGTTAGTGAAAAGTTCCTGGCAAAACTATTTGCAGCCGTAACTAAAAACCCTGAAACTGAAATTGAGGTGAATCTTGAAAAACAAACGATCAGTGCACCCGGTGAAACCGAAAGCTTTGATATCAACAATTATAAAAAAACTTGTCTGCTGAATGGCTATGATGATATTGACTATTTATTGAGTTCTAAAAAAGAAATAGAAGAATTTGAAACCCTGGAAAAATAAATTTTGTCCAAAGGACTCCTTTGGAGAACCATTAAACTAAGATCAAAAATGAAAAAGAAGATAGCAATATTAAATGGTGATGGAATTGGCCCTGAAGTGACCAGGCAATCCATCCGTGTGTTAAATGCAGTGGCCGAACGATTCGGTCACACATTCGAATATCATGAAGCATTGATCGGCGCCGATGCAATCGATAAAACAGGAACAGCATTGCCTTCTGAAACAATTGATACATGTCTTGACTGTGATGCAGTTTTATTTGGCGCTGTAGGTCATCCGAAATATGATAACGATCCGAACGCACAAGTGAGACCTGAGCAAGGCATACTCGGCATAAGAAAAGCATTACAACTATTTGCCAATATACGCCCCGTAACTACTTACCCGACTTTACAACACCTCTGCCCTATTAAACCCAAAAACATGGAAGGTGTTGATTTTATCATTTTCCGCGAATTGACTGGTGGGATTTATTTTGGTAAAAAACAAACCGCTGAAGATGGAAGCTCGGCAAGCGACGAATGTGCCTATACCAAAGAAGAGATCGACAGGATCTCTCATCTTGCATTTCAATATGCTCAAAAAAGAAGAAAGAAACTGACATTGGTTGATAAAGCCAATGTACTTGACACATCCCGTCTCTGGAGAAAAACAGTACAGCAAATAGCAACTCAGTATCCAGACGTAAAAGTTGACTACATGTTTGTGGATAATGCAGCAATGCAGATCATCATCAATCCAAAACAATTTGATGTGGTATTGACTGAAAATATGTTTGGCGATATCATCAGTGATGAAGCAAGTGTATTGAGCGGCTCATTGGGCATGTTGCCATCAGCGTCTGTTGGAAATAAGACTGCCTTGTTTGAACCGATCCACGGCTCCTACCCGCAAGCCGCTGGAAAGGACATTGCAAACCCAACAGGCTCTGTGTTAAGTGCTGCCCTGATGCTCGACCATTTCGGGATGAAAGAAGAAGCGGCTGTTGTACGTGATGCCGTGGAATGGACTTTGGAGAATAATTTTGTTACAAAAGATATTGACCCGGTTAATTTCTATTTCACCTCGACGATTGGTGAGCTATTGTGTGACTATGTAATTGGAAAGATCCCCGGATCAATTAAGAAAGAGAATATTGAATTACGTAAATCAACGATCATTTAAAGCCCGGCCCCTCTAACTCTCCGCCTCAGGCGGAGGAGAATTAACAATCACACAAAGCCAACTTATTTGAAATGTCCGAATAAGTGCGGAATTGTTGATAAAGCGAGGGCTGTGATACGATGATGGCTTTCCCTTTGGGAAGGTCGGGATGGGCTCCGAATAAAATTGCTTGCCGCAGTTCTTTTTTCAAAACGGCGGGTGTATATTTACAAAACATACATCCTTCATGTTGAAGCATACAATAAATAATGTCGCCAGGATCTCCTCAATAATTATTGTGGTTGTCATTATTATTACTTCAACAGGAGGTGGTGCATGATAATAAAATAAAAACTAATTATACAGCAACCCGCCTCCAAAAAAGGCGGGTTTTTATTTGTAACCCCCAGCCCCTAAAGGGGAGTAAAAAATAAAATTATATTATGGCTACATATTATAACGAAAACACAGTGATCTTCTGGAATGGAGAATTTGTAAAAGCTACCGAGGCAAAAATGGATTTGTATAGCCAGAGTCTTCACTATGGCTATAGTGTTTTTGAAGGGATCCGTTCTTACAAAACTGTAAATGGAGAAACAAAGATCTTCAGGGAAGTTGAGCATTATGATAGGCTAAGAAGATCTGCTGAGGCTTTGAATATGCCCTATCACTGGACTAGCCAGGAATTGATTGACGCCACTTATGAAATATTAAGGAGAAATAATTTACAGGATGCTTATATACGCCCCGTCGTGTATGCGCCGGCAAATATGAAGTTTGACACAAATGAAAGATCATTCATTGTGATCGAAGCATGGCTGATGCAACCTTTTCTTGGTGAAAAATTGTTGAGAGTAATGACCTCATCTTTTCAACGTCCCAATCCAAAAGGATTTAAGATCCATGCAAAAGCAGCAGGCCATTATGTAAACTCCCTGCTTGCGAGTCATGAAGCAAAAGCAAATGGATTTGATGAGGCGTTGTTGCTCGATATGAATAATTATGTTGCCGAAGCTCCTGGCGCAAATTTTTTTTATGAGAAGGATGGAAAATTATTTACTCCTGCATTAGGGAATATATTACCGGGCATCACAAGAGCAACGATCATTGATTTATGCAATGAGCTAAATATAAAAGTGGAAGAAAAATTTTTCACTATCGACGAATTGAAAAAAGCCGATGCGGCATTTTTCTGTGGTACAGGAGCAGAGGTTATTGGATTTGAAAGCCTGGATGATTATAAATTCCCGTTGAAATGGAATGACAGTATCTCAAGAAAGATACAAGTAGCATATATGAAACTTGTTAAGGAGGATCTTTCTGACTCACAGCAAACCAAGAAAAAAGAAATTCAGAGCATAGTAAGTGCGTAAAAACCCGAATAGAGACCAGGAAGTATCCCGATGGCTATCGGGACGACGCAACAGAAGATGATAGTAGTACAAACTTGATAACATAAAAAAGCAACGAGGAGATTGCTTCTCCGCCCTCGGCGGATCGCAAGTAAAATGAGCGAACTAAATAAATATTCAAAAGTTTTAACGCAGGATGAAACACAACCGGCTGCACAAGCTATGTTGTATGGTATTGGGCTCACGGAAGACGATCTGAAAAAAGCACAGGTAGGTATATGCAGTATGGGTTATGATGGTAACACCTGCAATATGCATCTGAATGACCTTGCGAAAGTGGTGAAACAAGGTGTATGGGATAATGACCTTGTTGGTTTGATCTTTAATACAATTGGGATCAGTGACGGCATTAGTAATGGTACTGATGGCATGCGGTATTCATTAGTAAGTCGCGACCTGATCGCTGATTCCATCGAATCGGTGATGGGTGGTTTTTATTATGATGGCTTGATAGCAATTCCGGGTTGTGATAAAAATATGCCGGGTTCTATCATTGCAATGGGACGATTGAACCGCCCCGCAATAATGGTTTATGGCGGTACAATCGCAGCAGGACATTATAAGGGCCAGGATCTGAATATCATTTCTGCATTTGAAGCATTGGGACAAAAGATCGCAGGCACATTGAATGCAGAAGATTTTAAACAAATAGTTCAGCACTCTTGCCCGGGTGCCGGCGCATGCGGTGGAATGTATACGGCAAACACGATGGCTTCTGCAATCGAAGCATTGGGAATGAGCCTGCCTTTCTCTTCTTCTAACCCTGCGCTGAGCGACGATAAGAAAAAAGAATGTTTGAATGCAGGTAAAGCTTTGAAATTATTACTCGAAAAAAATATTCGCCCCTCGGATATTATGACCCGTAAGGCATTTGAGAATGCAATTACCGTAATCATGATCCTGGGCGGCAGCACAAATGCTGTATTGCATTTGATCGCAATGGCAAGATCAGTCGGAGTTCCTTTATCTATTGATGATTTTCAAACCCTCAGTGATAAAGTGCCCGTGCTTGCGGATTTCAAACCCTCTGGAAAATATCTCATGCAGGATCTGCACCAGCATGGTGGACTTCCCTCAGTAATGAAATATTTATTGTCGAAGGGATTGCTGCATGGCGATTGTTTGACAGTTACCGGTAAAACGGTTGCAGAAAATTTAGCAGGTGTTCCGGATCTGGATTTTAAGGCTCAGGACATTATTCATTCATTAGAACAACCATTGAAGAAAACGGGACACCTGCAAATTCTGTATGGCAATCTTGCCGAGAAGGGAAGCGTTGCAAAAATTTCCGGTAAGGAAGGTGAAAAATTTGTGGGTCCTGCAAGAGTGTTTGATGGCGAACAAAAATTAATTGCCGGCATACAAAGCGGTTTGATAAAAGCAGGCGATGTGGTCGTGATAAAAAATGAAGGCCCCAAAGGTGCACCGGGTATGCCGGAAATGCTGAAGCCAACTTCAGCGATCAGTGGCGCAGGTTTGGGAAAAAGTGTTGCATTGATCACAGACGGTCGCTTCAGCGGGGGAACACATGGATTTGTTGTTGGGCATATTACTCCCGAAGCATACGAAGGTGGATTGATCGGTTTTGTTCATGATGATGATATAATCGAGATAGATGCAACCAGGAACACTATTAATTTAAAAGTAAGTGAGGAAGAAATAAAAAGAAGAAAAGCAAAGTGGAAACAACCTGAATTGAAAGAGAAAAGAGGTGTACTATACAAATATGCAAGATTGGTGAAAGATGCAAGTGAAGGATGTGTGACCGATGAATAGGCCCCAAACCTTGCAGGACCACAGGGCCGGCTTTTCGAAGACGCACAAAGGTTTAGAGCAGATGATTTGGTAGAAAATAAAATGACAAAACAATATTTCATAGAATTAGCAGATTATAATATGTGGGCAAATGATCTTGTTTTAGCATGGTTAGACAATATCAATGGTGAGCAATGGGACAAACAGGTGGAGAGCAGTTTTAATAGTATTGGAGAGACAGTATTACATATTGTAAGCGCTGAATCAATATGGCTGGAAAGATTGAATAAGTTGGAGTCGCCCCAATGGCTACAATCAACATTTGAGGGCACAAAAGATGAAACCACCGCATTGTGGAAAAAGAGCTCAGCGGGATTAAAAAAGTTTATCGATGGATTTAATGAATCAGCAATAATGGATAAACTGGTGTTCAAAAGATTAAATGGTGACAGGTATGAGATGCCTCACTACCAGGTTTTCGCACATGTCTTCAATCACTCCACTTATCATCGTGGACAGTTGGTTACAATGCTGAGACAGGTAGGTTATGCTGATGTAAGTTCAACAGACATGTTAATTTTTTTTAGAAAATAAATAAATGATTATGGATACTCTTGAATTAACTAAAGAAAAGAAAACAAAAGCCGCTATTGAGAATATCTCGGGTAGCGAAGCTGTCCTTCGTGCTTTTGTTGCCGAAGGCGTTGAAACAATCTTTGGTTATCCTGGTGGGGCCATCATGCCTATCTATGATGCATTGTATGATTATCATGACAAGCTGAAGCATATCCTCGTTCGTCATGAACAGGGAGCCATACATGCAGCACAAGGATTTGCAAGAGTAAGCGGAAGAACAGGTGTTGTGTTTGCTACAAGTGGTCCCGGTGCAACTAATCTTGTAACCGGATTAGCTGATGCAATGATCGACTCCACTCCTGTTGTTTGTATTACGGGGCAAGTGTTTGCTCATTTGCTGGGCACAGATGCATTCCAGGAGACAGATGTAATAAATATTACAACTCCTGTTACGAAATGGAATTACCAGGTTACTGATGCCAATGAAATTCCTCATGTGTTGGCGAAGGCTTTTTATATCGCTGGCAGCGGAAGGCCCGGTCCCGTGTTAATTGATATTACTAAAAATGCGCAGCTCCAAATGTTCGATTTTAAGGGTTATGAAAAATGTGATCATATAAGAAGTTATCGCCCGAAGCCAATTGTACGTAAAGAATACGTTGAACGGGCTGCAAAACTGATCAATGAAGCTGAAAGACCATTTGTGATCTTCGGACAAGGTGTGATCCTTGGAAAAGCAGAAAAAGAATTTCAAAAATTTATTGAGAAAGCCGGTATACCTGCTGCATGGACAATTATGGGTATGAGTGCGATACCAACGAATCATCCGCTTGGAGTTGGAATGCTTGGCATGCATGGGAATTATGGTCCTAATCTTTTGACCAATGAATGTGATGTACTCATTGCGGTCGGTATGCGATTCGATGACCGTGTAACTGGTCGGCTGGATAAATATGCTAAGCAAGCGAAGGTGATCCATCTTGATATTGATCCGGCTGAGATCGATAAAAATGTGAAGGCAGCCGTGCCTGTATGGGGTGATTGCAAAGAAACCTTACCGTTGCTAACTGAGTTGGTTCAACAAAAGGTTTATCCGCAGTGGCTGCAGAAGTTCAATGATTGCATGAAAAAGGAGGAAGAGAAATGTATCAAAGATGAAATGAACCCAACAAGTGATATTCTTACAATGGGTGAAGTGATCGATGCGATCAATGAATTTACAAAGGGTGATGCGGTAATAGTGACTGATGTTGGCCAGCACCAGATGGTAGCTTGTCGCTATGCAAAATTTAATCAAAGCAAAAGTAATATCACCAGCGGTGGATTAGGAACCATGGGGTATGCGTTACCAGCAGCTATCGGTGCTAAATATGGTGCACCCGAAAGAACGGTTATTGCGATCATCGGTGACGGCGGTATTCAAATGACGATACAGGAACTCGGCACCATCATGCAATTCAAGCCTGATGTAAAAATTATCATCCTTAATAATAAATTTTTAGGAATGGTTCGTCAATGGCAGGAGCTATTTCATAAGAATCGTTATTCATTTGTTGATATAGAAAGCCCGGATTTTGTAATGGTTGCAAAAGGTTATGGCATCGAAGGAAAAAGTGTTTGTAAAAGAGAAGATCTGAAAAGTTCATTGAAAGAAATGCTTGATCACAAAGGAAGTTATTTGCTGGAAGTAATCGTCGGAAAAGAAAACAACGTATTTCCAATGGTACCACAAGGTCGTGGTGTTGCAGAAGTTGTTTTATGTAAAGAAGAAATTTAACCCCCTGTCCTCCGCCTCAGGCGGGGTGACTTAGGTCGAATACACTTTATTAAACTAAAAGAATATGAGTAAACAAGAATATACAATTACGGTGTATACAGAGAATCAGATTGGGTTATTAAACAGAATAGCCATAATCTTCTCTCGCCGTAAGATAAATATTGAAAGCTTAAATACTTCACCAAGTGAGATCGAAAGTGTACATCGCTTTACCATCGTCATTAATGAAGTAGAAGATGTGGTACGTAAACTATGCCGCCAAATTGAAAAACAGGTGGAAGTATTAAAAGCCTATTATAACACCAATGAAGAGATCGTCTGGCAGGAACTGGCTTTATACAAAGTACCAACTGATATTATTGCAGAAGAAGTAAAAGTGGAGCGGTTACTTAGCCAGTTCGGGGCTAAAGCGGTAGTAATAAGAAAGGATTACACAGTCTTTGAAGTAAGTGGGCAGCGTGCAGAGACAGATTCGTTCATTAAAGTTTTGGAGCCCTATGGATTAATTGAATTTGTCAGGAGTGCAAGAGTAGCAATTATTAAAAGCAGTGACGGTTTTCATAAAAAATTGAAATCATTTGAATACAAAGAGCCGGGTGAAGAAGTAGTCGAGAATGAATTTTTAAGTGAGAATGAGAAAGTGTTTAGTATGTAAACCCCCTGTCCTCCGCCTCGAGGGGAGAGACTTAGGCGGTATATGCTGAACAAAGAACAGGAAGCACAAGAGTGCCCTTCGCTTCGCTCTGGGTAAACTGTGCAAGAAATGCTTAATAGTAGCAATGAAGTTGACAACATAAATAACAAACAATA
Organism: Chitinophagaceae bacterium; assembly: GCA_036374555.1. Lineage (GTDB taxonomy): Bacteria > Bacteroidota > Bacteroidia > Chitinophagales > Chitinophagaceae > VBAS01. Next base: position 696 of record DASUTO010000232.1, on the reverse strand, counting down.
ATTTTAAACCAACCTTACTCTCCGCATTGGGTGGAGTTGGGGGTTAAAAACAAATACAATGGCAAAATTAAATTTTGGCGGCACAACAGAAAACGTTGTAACCCGTGAAGAATTTCCCCTGGCAAAAGCACAGGAAGTGTTGAAAAATGAAACAGTAGCAGTGATCGGTTATGGTGTGCAGGGTCCCGGCCAGGCATTGAACCAAAAAGATAATGGTATCAATGTGATCGTTGGTCAACGCAAAGATTCAAAGACATGGGATAAAGCGATCCGCGATGGTTTTGTGCCGGGTGAAACATTATTTGAAATAGAAGAAGCGCTGCAACGTGGTACTATCATTTGTTACCTGCTGAGTGATGCTGCACAAATTGCGCTGTGGCCAACTGTAAAAAAACATTTAACTCCCGGTAAAGCATTATATTTTTCACATGGTTTTGGTATCACATTCAATGAACAAACAGGTATCGTGCCTCCGAAAGATGTAGATGTATTTTTAGTAGCACCAAAAGGTAGCGGTACATCATTAAGAAGAATGTTTTTGCAGGGTCGTGGTTTAAATAGCTCTTATGCGATCTTCCAGGATGCGACTGGTAAAGCATTTGACAGGGTTATTGCTTTGGGTATTGCCGTTGGTAGTGGTTATTTGTTTGAAACGGATTTCAAGAAAGAAGTTTATTCTGACCTGACCGGTGAAAG
>DASUTO010000231.1:0-7621 GCA_036374555.1 Chitinophagaceae bacterium | reverse complement strand
TGGGTTATAACTTAATTACATCAGCGGCAAAACTTCTCGCTTCGCCGTCACTTTCAAAGTAATCCTCCAAAGTAGGTCTCTCAATAAAGGTGACATGTTGCATTGTTTTCTCGATCAGGTCGGTCATTTCAAGAAAACCGATCCTGTTTTTTAAGAATGCGTATACGGCTATTTCATTGGCGGCATTCATTACACAAGGCAAATTGCCACCTTTATTCAGCGCTTCTATTGACAAGGCAAGATTGCGGAATGTGCGGATATCCGGTTCTTCAAAAGTGAGTGTATTCATTTTTTTAAAATCAAACCGCGGAAAATTATTATGTATCCGTTGCGGAAAAGCCAATGCATATTGGATCGGCAATTTCATATCGGGCATTCCCATCTGTGCTTTTAAACTTCCATCTTCAAACTGTACCATGCTGTGAATCACACTTTGGGGATGAATGATCACCTGTATTTGTTCCGGACGAAGATTAAAAAGATATTTCGCTTCGATCATCTCAAGTCCTTTATTCATCAGCGTGGCTGAATCAATGCTGATCTTGGCGCCCATGGTCCAGTTAGGATGCTGTAATGCATGTTCCCTTTTTACATTCACCAAAAAATTTGGCTTCCTTCCAAGAAAAGGACCACCGGATGCAGTAAGGATAATTTTTTCAATACGATTTCTTGTTTCTCCTACCAGGCATTGAAAAATCGCAGAGTGTTCTGAATCAACCGGGATAACAGGCGCCCGGTTTTCCATTGCACGTTGCATGATGATATCGCCGGCCACCACCAATGTTTCTTTATTAGCAAGGGCAATCGTTTTACTGTTGTCAATTGCTTTCAAAGTTGGTTTTAATCCGGCAAAACCAACGATAGCCGCCAGCATCAGGTCATAACAATCCATTGCTGCAACTTCTTCCAATGCTTTTTCACCACAAAAAACCTTTACATCAGTAGATGCCAGTGCGTCTTTTACTTTCTGGTACCTGCTTTCATCGCCAATAACAACAATGTTGGGATTGAATTGCAAAGCTTGTTGAATAAGTAATTCGTCATTTGTTTGAGCAGTCAATACTTCAGCAGAAAATTTTTCAGGATTAGCCGCGATCACATTCAAAGCCTGCGTACCAATAGAACCGGTAGAGCCAAATAAGGCTATTCTTTTTATACTCCCCTCAGTTCCCGGCAATGATTTTGCCGGAGATTCTGCCGGTGTATTTTCAAATAAGACTTTCATTTATAATAGCCAGCTTTGATTAGTTAATTATTATCGCTCCATTTGGCCAACTCGTCTGCAATTTTACGATCATTACTCAACCTCGGCACTTTATTTTGTCCACCTAATTTACCGATTGATTTCATGTAATCAATAAAACCATTTTTCCTCACCGCGGGTATTTTCAATGGTGAAAGGATATTCCCGCTGATCAGGTCATCATAATATACATTCTTTTTCCTGAGATTGACCTCTACTTTATTTGCAAATGAATTGATATCGCCCGGCCTGTTCTCAAATTCGATGAACCATTCATGATATGATTTGCCTTCATTTTTGCTTACAAATGGCGCCACGGTAAATTCTGTGATATGAATATGCTCTTCTTCTGCCGCTTTCAAAATGCTATATTCAACTTCCTCACCGATCACATGTTCACCAAATGCTGAAATAAAATGTTTTGTTCTCCCGGTAACAACCAATCTAAAAGGGTCTGTTGAAACAAATTTTACCGTATCCCCAAGATTATAACCCCAAAGGCCTGCATTACTATTGATGATCATTGCATAGTTCTCTCCCACTTTTACATCTTTTAATGATAGTCTGGTTGGATTATCGCTATAGATTTCTGCAGCCGGAATAAATTCAAAATATATACCGCTGTTCGTATTCAACAAAAGCCCTTCCGCATTTTGTGAATCCTGGAAAGCAAAAAATCCTTCGCTTGCCGGGAATAATTCTATGCAATCGACCTTTCTTCCTATGCTTTCAAACAACTTTGCTTTGTAGGGTTCAAAATTTACACCGCCCTGAACCATCACACTGAAGTTAGGAAACAACTCTCCCACTTTTTTACCACTACGTTTAATTAATTCATCAAAATACATCTGCATCCATGGCGGGATACCACTAATGAGTGTCATATCCTTGCTGATCGTTTCGTCAACGATCTTATTCAATTTTGTTTCCCAATCTTCAATACAATTTGTCTCGTAAGAAGGCATTTGATTCGAACGCAAATATTTCGGTACATGATGATTCACTATTCCACTTAATCGTCCGGTTGGTATATCACCTACTCTTTCCAATTCAGGGGAACCAGATAAAAAGATCAGTTTGCCATCAGCAAACCTGGTATTCCCGGTTTCAGCCATATAACAAAGCAATGCGTTGCGGGCAGTGTTGATATGATTAGGAATCGAATCTTTTGTGATGGGAATGTATTTAGTACCACTCGTTGTACCTGAGGTCTTAGCTAAATAGATCGGTCTGCCTTTCCACAAAATATTATGCTTGCCTTCTTTTATTTTATCGATCCAGGGCCGCATTTGTTCATAGTCCTGGATGGGAATGGCCTGCTTAAACTCTTCATATTTAGTCACTTTATCCAGCCCTATGGATTTGCCATATTCTGTGCCCTTTCCAACTTTTATAAGCTGCTGGAGAGTATTATCCTGGTCGGTCACAGCGGTTGCCATGCCTTTCCGGATACCTTTATATATATATGAAGCGAAAGGTTTTGCTAAAAACGACTTGATTTTCATACCCTAAGTAAACTGCAAGCTAAGATGAATTGCAAATATAAAAGAAGGCATTTCAAATCGACCGGGTGTGAATATAAATCTTTGATAATCTGTTTGCCGGAAAGCCGTTTCCCCTTAACTTTGCCATCCTTAATTTTAAAGCTATGATAGCAGTTGTAAAAATAGCCGGTCAGCAATATAAAGTAGAAAAAGACCAGACTTTGTATGTGCCGCACATTGAAGGCAATGCCGGTGATAAAGTTGACCTTGAAGTATTAATGGCTGATGCAGATGGTAAAGTTTCGTTGGGATCTGATATAAAAGCAAAAGTAAAAGCGGAAATACTTGAGCATGTAAAAGGCGATAAAGTGATCGCTTACAAACAAAAAAGAAGAAAAGGTTTTCGTAAAAAGAAAGGACATCGTACGTTGTACACGCAGATCAAGATCAATAGCATTTCAAATAAGAAATCTGAAAATTAAAATTTAAATCTTTTTCTCATGGCACATAAAAAAGGTGAAGGCAGTGTAAAGAATGGTCGTGACTCACAAAGCAAACGCCTTGGTGTAAAAATTTTTGGTGGTCAACCTGCTATTGCTGGCAACATCATCGTTCGTCAACGTGGTACCGTTTATCATCCGGGAAAAAATGTTGGCGTTGGTAAAGATTATTCTTTGTTTGCTTTATCTACTGGTGTTGTTGAATTTAAAAAAGGAAAGAACAACAGAACATTTGTTTCAGTAACTCCTGTTGAAGCATAAAGTTTTTTTCTTTGCATCAGTGATGGTCATCACTGAAAAAATCTCAGGCAAGTGGTAAGTTGAGTGATGTTGAAAAAAGTAATCAACATCGCGAATTCAACTTTGTGGAAAAAATTTTTGATAGTTTAAATAATAATTCTATTTTTACTATCGTTATTTTATTTCTAACCATTTAAATTCTAAAAACATGGCAACTAAGAAAAAAGCAGCTAAGAAAAAAGCAGCTCCTAAAAAGAAAGCAGCTAAGAAGAAAAAGTAACTTAACCTTTCTCATAAAAGTCCCTCGCAATGCGGGGGCCTTTTTTTTATAACCCCTGCCCCTAAAGGGGAATAAGAAAATGAATATATGATGAAGCATTCCTTCCCGCTATAAAATAAAATTGCCTTTTCTATTGGTAAATTTGTTTGGTTTTGGACTTTTACATTTAATAACTTGGTACACATTTTCAAATAGAAATCTCAAAAACTCTCCGCCGCGGCGGAGTTGGGGCTATTTATGGATAATTATGCCATTGCAGAAAATTTTTCCCTGCTTTCCAAGCTCATGGATATTCATGGAGATAATTCTTTTAAGGCTAGGATTTATGGCGCCGCTGCATTTAATATTGAAAAACTTCCCAACCAGCTTGCGGATACTCCGGCCGAGAAAATTGCTTCAATCAAAGGAATCGGGGAAAGTACAGCAAAGAAAATTGCTGAAATGCTTGAAACCGGCAAGCTTGGCGTATTACATGAATACATTGAAAAAACACCACCAGGTGTGATCGAGATGCTGAACATAAAAGGAATCGGACCAAAGAAAATTCAAACCATCTGGAAAGAAATGGGAATTGAATCTGTTGGTGAATTGTTATATGCGTGCAATGAAAACCGTTTAACACTTTACAAAGGTTTTGGCGAAAAGACACAAGCGAATGTGCAGGAGTCAATTGAATTCTATCAAAGTCAGCAAGGACATTTTTTATATGCTGAAGCAGAAATCATATTTCCGCAAATAGATGGATACCTTAAAAAAATATTTTCACCTGAAACAGTGCATGTGACTGGTGCGTATCGCCGGCAGGCTTTGACCATTGAAGAAATGGAATTCGTAGTTCTTGAAAATAATGATACCATCAAACCAAAATTTCAAACCGCACAGCCCCCTGAACTTTTGGAAGAAAAAGAAAATACAATACTATATAAGCTAAAAAATGGTTTAAAACTTCGATTGCATACAGGCAAGGGAATGATGGATGAGAGATTATTTTGCACGTCATGTTCTGAAGAATTTCTTACCGCTTTCCATAAAACATTTTCCTCAATAAAGTATTCAGGAAAAGAGATCGGCGACGATTCAGTATTCACCCAGGCAAAAATTCCGGTGATTCCCGCATTTATGCGGGAAACAGCAACTATCATTGAAAAAGCAAAGAATAAAAAACTAGGAACACTTATTCAACCGGAGGATGTAAAGGCGATCATTCACAGCCATAGCAGGTGGAGCGATGGCGACAATACTTTGGAACAAATGGCGGAAGAATGCATCAAAAGAGGGCTAGAGTACCTGGTTATTTCCGATCACTCAAAAACGGCCGTGTATGCAAATGGGCTGTCGGAAGAAAGGATCAGAGAACAACACCGGCAAATTGATCTGTTGAATGAACAATACAAGCCTTTTAAGATCTTTAAGAGCATTGAATCTGACATACTTGGTGACGGCTCGATGGATTATAGTAATAATATTCTGTCAACTTTTGACCTGGTGATCGCTTCCGTTCACAGCAATTTAAAAATGTCAGAAGAAAAAGCAATGATGCGATTGATGAAGGCTATTGAAAATCCATATACAACAATATTGGGACATATGACCGGAAGATTGCTTTTGAGCCGTAATGGTTACCCTGTTGATCATAAAAAAATAATTGATGCCTGCGCCGCTAATCATGTAGTGATCGAGTTAAATGCACATCCACGCCGCCTGGATATTGATTGGCGCTATATAGATTATGCGATTGATCAAGGCGTTTTAATCTCTATTGATCCCGATGCTCACTCACTTGATGGCTACAACGACATCAGATATGGAGTACTGGCTGCACAAAAAGCTGGTTTAACGAAAGAGCAAAATCTCAGCAGCTTTCCATTAAAGGAATTTGAAAAATTTCTTGCAGATAGAAAGAAGAAGAAAAAGATCTAATTAGCAACCGGCAGCTCAACATAAAACGTACTGCCCTCTCCGGTTTTTGTTTCAAACCATATCCTGCCCCCTGCTTGTTCAGCTATTCCTTTACACATTGCAAGACCCAACCCGGTTCCTGATGATTTAGTTGTAAAGTTTGGAATAAATATCTTGGATTGCATTTCTTTAGGGATGCCCTCCCCATTATCTTTTATACTTATCTGGACGACTCCATCAGTCTGCACTTCATTCAATTCGATAGTACATTTTCCTTTACCATTGCAAGCCTCGATCGCATTTTGAATAAGATTTGTAAAAAGACGGTTCATCTGCGTCTTATCAGCTCTTACCATTACTTTACCGGGAACCGTGTTCAATTTTAATTCTCCTTCATGACTTGCTTTATAAAGATTATCCAATGACCGGATCACTTCATTGATATCGAATGTTTCAATATTAGTATTGCCAATATTTGCAAACTGTGAAAAATCAAAAGCGATCTTTGATAAATGATCGATCTGCTCAACAAGTGTCTTGGCAACCTTTCCGGTTAGTTCTTTTACATTATCGGAATTATTGTCAATTGATTTTTGAAGAAATTGAATACTCAACTTCATTGGCGTCAACGGATTTTTTATTTCATGTGCCACCTGTCTCGCCATTTCCCGCCAGGCCCCTTCCCTTTCGCTTCTTGCCAGCGCTTCAGCACTTACTTCCAATTTATTCACCATTTTATTGTATTCTCTTACAAGGCCGCCGATCTCATCATTTCTTTTCCAATCAATTTCTTCGTTTGTTTTACCGAGACTGACCTCTCTCATTTTTTCACTGATGAGCAAAAATGATCTTGTAACACGATTTGTAATAAATAATGCAATAACACCTGCGATCAGGAATATAAAAGCATTTAAGTTAATGATCGTCACAAGAAAATTTGATATCTCCTGTTTTAATTCCTGTTGCGATAAGAAGTAAGGGATATTAATATAGGCATAAGCGATCCCATCTTTACCTCTCAGTGGAGCATAACTGCTCATGTAATTGATATGTGCAAGCCTTTCCTGCTGTACATGCTGAACCTGGTGTAGTTTATTAAGAAAATAAAAGGCCCGGGGATCCATTTTCTTGCTTAAATAGTTTTCTGTGTAAATAACAGGTTGCGAACTAACATGTAATGTTCCACTGGTATCGTACACATTCACATCCACCCCATGTATTTCTGCAACATCGTTTACAAGGTTTTGAACTCCCTGATTTGAAACTGAATCATATATTGCCACTTGATCATCGAATATTTGACGATCATCGAGTCTCTTTTCCATTTCCTTGATCATCACCTCCATTGTCTTGCTTAATCTTTCTTCATTGTTTTGTTTATACCTCAAAATAAAAAAGGAGATAGTTGACACACCGATGATCACAAAAGAAAGTATGCTGATAAAGATAATGGTGCCATGAATCTGGGTACGGATATTCCATTCCCATATTCTGCGCAATTCATTTGGATTGCCTCCAAGACGAAGCAATAGGATCAACAAATTAAAAAAAGCAACCAGGAAAAGGAATACGCAAAAAATATAAGAGAATAATGTGATTGCTTCTAGTGCATTAGCCTTATTTCTGGCCACAACAACTATTTTGTTCTGGCCCGGTATCTCTACCCCCGCTCCTGTAATTATATTCGCGACGTTTGCTGCTTTATACCAAAGCTCAGTAGAGGTTGGAGTGATCTTTCTTTTGAATGTTTGATCCGGCACATCTGCAGAGTCAAGTATCGTTGAAAATGGATATTTATTCCTGGGTCCGGCAGAAAGCACCCCATTAAAATATATGCCATAAGAATAGATCTCCGACTGTTCGCTGCCCCCGATCTCAGATTCTTTAAAAAGTTCCGCAACGATCGCATCATTATCGTTTAGTTCCGGTTCCGATAGAATAAATAGATACCCAAGTGGTTTCCCGTTTGGATCCG
>DASUTO010000230.1:0-6277 GCA_036374555.1 Chitinophagaceae bacterium | reverse complement strand
AACTGTTGTCGAATAATTTCGATTAACATTTTAAAAAGTAAAAAATTTTATAAATGGTGAAAGCCTTACTCAGCACTGGTTTCAGCTATGTTTGATTTTTATCAATCGTTTGCAACTATATTTTTATCAAACATTTTTCCCCAAAGGCTATGAGAAACCGCTGTTGTAACGTAACTTTGCAATCACACTTGGACGGTAACAATTAACTTACCCTTTGCAACTTTCCTTGAACAAACCAACTCTATTTTTCAATTTTTTCGTTATTAAACTTGTAATAAATCAATTATGAGGCAGCTAAAAATTGCCACCCAGATCACGAACAGGGACAGCCAGGCAGTTGAAAAGTATCTTCAGGAGATCTCTAAGATTCCGATGATCACTCCAGAAGAGGAGACAACACTTGCCCAGCGAATTAAAATGGCCCATCGTAATCCAGTGGATGCGCAAAGAGCATTAGACAAATTGGTGCAAGCCAACCTTCGATTTGTGGTATCTGTTGCTAAGCAGTACCAGCACCAGGGGCTTTCTCTTAGCGATCTGATCAACGAGGGCAACCTCGGTTTGATAAAAGCAGCCCAGCGTTTCGATGAAACAAAGGGTTTTAAATTCATCTCATACGCCGTATGGTGGATTCGCCAGTCCATTTTACAAGCGTTGGCAGAGCAGGGCAGATTAGTCCGCCTGCCTCAAAACAAAATTGGCACGTACAACAAGGCTAATAAAGCTTACATGGCTTTCGAACAAGAACACGAAAGGGAGCCAAGCACGGAAGAACTTGCTGAGATCCTTGAAATGAGCGAAACGGAGATCAACAATATTTTTCAGAGCAATACCCGCCACACCAGTCTTGATGCACCTGTGCATGAAGCGGAAGATGTAGCAATGGGTGACCTGCTGGAAGGTAGTGATGATACCGATGACGATGTGATGAAAGATTCATTGCGTAATGAGATCCGACGCATACTGAAATCTCTTTCTCCGCGTGAAGCTGAAATTGTAAATGCTTATTTCGGCCTTGATGGTGAAAACGGAGTAACCATTGAACAGATCGGGCAGAAATATGATCTTACCAAAGAACGTATTCGCCAGATCAAAGAAAGAGCGATTAAGCGTTTGCAAAAAGCCCGTTACAGCAATGCACTAAAGGCATATTTAGGATAAAAAACTTGATGGGTTAACCGTAAACAGTCCCGTCTTGCCTCAGGCAAGACGGGACTGTTTTGTTTTTATCATATTCGAAAGCAAATCTTCAACAATGGCGTTTAACTTTGCGAAGAGCTATGAGACATATATTCCTTTTAATAATTACAACGTTTATTCTTGCATCCTGTGAAAAAGGAGTAACGTTTGATCTTGATGAATCATCTCCAAAAATTGTTGTAGAAGCCACTATTGAAACAAACAGGGCTCCATTTGTGATCCTAAGTAAAAGCCAGAATTTCTTTTCCCAGATAACTCCTGGTATACTTGAAGCAAGTTTTGTAAGAAACGCTGATGTGTATGTTTCAAATGGTACCCTTACGCATAAATTGAAAGAATATACACTTGCTCTTGCCACTGGCTATACTTTTTATTTTTATTCTATTGATTCATCAAATCTATCAACGGCGTTTGTTGGCCAAACGAATACTCCCTATTCATTACGCATCGTGGCAGAAGGAAAAGAATATACAGCCTCAACAAAAATTCCGGCCATCACTAGGAGTATTGATTCCCTATTTTGGAAACAAGCCCCGGGGAGTAATGATACCAACAAAGTGGCGCTGATGGTTCGGGCAACTGACCAGGCAGGCTACGGAGATTATATCCGCTATTTTACAAAAAGGAACAGCGAGTCTTTTTATCCTGCGTTTAATTCTGTTTATGACGATCAGATTATTGATGGAACTTCTTATGAGATCGAAGTAGAAAGAGGGGTAGACAGAACACAGGATCTTCCGGAGGATTATACCTTATTCGATAAAGGAGATACGGTCACTCTAAAGCTCTGCCAGATCGATAAAGCCACTTATGATTTCTGGCGAACGATGGAATTCAGTTACGGTAGTATCGGTAATCCTTTTGCATCGCCGACAAAAGTTTTGAGTAATATCAGTAATAATGCCCTGGGATATTTTGGAGGTTATGCTCCTCAATTCCGGACCATTATCATTCCACGTTAGAGTTATTAAAGATTAATAACATAGTCCCGGGGCCCACTGCTTGATTCATCAATAACATTTACTTTTGCAACTCATACTTAATCCCTCTCTCGTCATTGCGATCCCGCCTGAGGCGGGAGAAGACAAGAGAGGGAGTTTTGTAAACAAGCTAAAGAATGGATAATAGTACTAACGAGAAAGTGAACTGCCTTATCATCGGGTCGGGACCTGCTGGTTACACCGCAGCTATTTATGCTGCAAGAGCTAATCTTAAACCAGTTTTATACCAGGGCATTCAACCCGGCGGACAATTGACAATTACAACTGAAGTGGAAAACTATCCCGGCTACGCAGACGGTATCCAGGGACCAGAAATGATGGTGCATTTTGAAAAGCAGGCACATCGCATGGGCACCGATATTCGTTTTGGCATTGCTACCAAAGTTGATTTCTCATCACATCCATATAAAGTTCAGATCGATGAAGAAAAATGGATCGAAGCAAATGCGGTCATCATTTCTACCGGTGCTTCTGCTAAATGGCTTGGGTTGGAAAGTGAACAAAGATTAAATGGTTTTGGCGTAAGTGCTTGCGCCGTCTGCGATGGATTTTTCTTTCGTAACAAAGAGGTAGCCATCGTTGGGGCAGGTGATACTGCTGCTGAAGAAGCGTTGTATCTCAGCAAACTATGTACTACTGTACATATGTTTATCCGTCGTCATGAAATGAGAGCAAGTAAAGTGATGCAGGAAAGGGTGTTAAATACAAAAAATATTAAGATATACTGGAACACAGATACGGAAGAAGTATTAGGGGACAAAAATGTAAGTGGCGTAAGAATTAAAAACAATAAGACGGGCGAAACACAAACCATTCCTGTCAGCGGATTTTTTGTGGCGATCGGTCACCAACCCAATTCAGATATTTTTAAAGAGTGGCTGGATATGGATGAAGCAGGTTATATCAAAACTATTCCGGGAACCTCTAAAACAAATATGGAAGGTGTATTTGCCAGTGGAGATGTGCAGGACAAGATTTACAGGCAGGCCGTAACGGCTGCAGGCAGTGGTTGCATGGCGGCGCTTGATGCAGAAAGATGGCTGGGAGCAAAAGGGTTGCATTAATGTTTGATGTTTCACGTCTTCACGTTTAACTTCAAAAAAACTGGTTTTAATGAGTGAGTTCACAATCGAATTAAGAAATCTTGAATTTTTTTCTTTTCATGGATTATATGAAGAAGAGAAAAAAGTAGGTGGAGAATTTGTTGTTGATGCCTTCGCAAAATTTCCCGCCGAAGATCATGATCTTACTTCCATTAACGAAACGGTGAACTATGCAGCATTATTTACTATTATAAAAGACGAAATGGATAAGCCAAGGGAATTGCTTGAAACGATTGCCCAATCTATTGCCGAAAAGATTTACGCAAAGTATAGCGTAATAAAAGAAATTGAGATCAGGATCGAAAAAAAGAAAGCTCCAATAGTTGGTTTAAGCGGGAGTGTGGCTGCGAAATATAGAAGAGAATATTGACTTCCATTTCCTGCAAAATATTCTTAGCTTAGTCGTCCGTAATTGCAGCAAGCAATGCCAACGATAAAATTCACGTACGCATTAAAAAGATTTTTTCCAAAGCTGAAAGACACTCCGGCTAATGGAAAAACATTTGCAGAAGTTTTCAAAGAAATAGAAGCGAATTATCCCGGGCTTCGCAGTTATGTGCTTGATGAAAGAGGGAGCCTTCGCCGGCATGTCAATATTTTTATTGACGGCAAAATGATCAATGACAGAAATAAATTGTCTGATGCATTTTCTTCTAACAGCGAAATATACATAATGCAGGCCTTATCTGGCGGATAAAAATTATAGTTATGAAATCAACGCTTATACTGGGAACCCGAAAAGGATTCATTTCTTACAACTTTAAGAATGGAAAATGGCAAACGGAAAATTTATCTCATGAAGGTGTGCCCGTTTCCATTGCCTATGCAGATCCAAGAACAAACACATGGTGGGCTGCTCTCGATCATGGACATTGGGGTGTAAAACTTCAGCGTTCAAATGACCGGGGAACTACATGGGAAGAAGTAACTGCACCTGCATACCCGGAAGGTTCCGAGATCAAAGATGGTGTTCCGGCAACCACACGTTATATCTGGGCGATGGCGCATGGCGGTAAAAAATTTCCTTCGCGTATTTGGTTAGGTACTGACCCCGGTGGCTTATTTCTAAGTGAAGACAATGGAAATAGTTTTCAATTGGTAGAATCATTATGGAATCACCCCACAAGAAAAGAAGGTTGGTTTGGTGGCGGTCGTGATCAACCGGGCATCCATTCAATCGTTGTTGATCCAAGAAATGAAGAAAGAATACATATTGGTATAAGCTGCGCAGGTGTTTTTGAAACTACTGATAGCGGCAAGACATGGGAAATTCGTAACAAAGGAATGTGGGCAGATTTTTTACCTGATCCTAACGCATTGACCGGATATGATCCACATATACTTGTTGCTGCAAATTCAAATCCTGATATGATGTGGCAACAAAATCATTGCAGCATTTTTAAATCTTCAGATTCCGCAATGAATTGGGAAGATGTGGGACAAAAAGACGGGGCTGCGAGGTTTGGTTTTGCCATTGCCGTTGCGGAAGATAACCCCAACCAGGCATGGGTGGCTCCGGCTAATAGTGATACAACAAGAACTGCCATCAAAGGTGCTTTGTGTATATGCAGAACTGATGATGGTGGTAAAACCTGGAAGGTTCAAACAAAAGGATTACCGCAGGAAAATTGTTTTGATATAGTTTATCGGCATTGTCTGGTAAACTCTGGTGATGCACTTGCTTTTGGTACTACAACAGGTAATTTATTTTTTTCTCCTGATAGAGGCGAAAGCTGGGAAACGATTAACAATTATTTGCCAATGATCTATTCAGTACAGTTTGTGGATTAACGCCATTGTTGGAGCTATTATGAATCCAGCAATATTATTACTATCATCTTCTGTTGCGTCGCACTCTTGTACGTTTTGTAATTCTATTCAGCAGGTAAACCTAAATTTATTTGGTAGCGTATATTTATGTTTTATATGCCAAAGTAAATATGTGCAAAACCCTCATTATATTCATCTTATTACTAATAGCTCTAACTACTAGAGGGCAGAAACTTAATGATGAATTATCTAAATTATTATTCGATGTAGATTTAAGTTCAATAGACACAAACCTGATTGCTTCGTTTGGAAAAATTCCTTCATTAGAAAAAAGAAGTCGTGTTGATACATTCATTATTTATCTAGAAAAAGAGCACTCAAGCTATTTCTATACATATTCTTTTAAGTTTAACGAAAATAAATACATTAAGACTGCATTTAAATCTGGATTCGTAGATGTAGTTAAAATTGACACCGCCGGTAATAATACTGTGAGAGCAAGAGTTGATATCTGGTTAGTTTTTAATACTAAAAGAGATATTGAAAAGGCGTTTAATAAATTTGTAAAAATTTTTAGTTCACTTGGGGTTTCAAACACAAGAAAGCCATCACCAAACAATACGACGGAGGATTTAACTGTTATTAATGAAAAGGAAAATAAAAAGCTCTATTTACTTAAAACCAATTCTTCTTTTAACAATGTACCACAGCGTCATCTCACTTTAACGATATCGAGCATTTACTAATCCGACTGCGGCTACAACTTAGAATTCCAAGCCTCCACAACCGATCTGTGAATTTGATGAACTATTTTTGTTAACGAACTTATTTGAGGACTAACAACGGCCTAAATGAAATTAATCGTTCATCTATTTGTGTCTTTATCTATAATTTTCATTTCATGTGTGGATACTTCCAAGAATGAAAATCGAACCGCTATGAATCCAACGAACTCGAAAGATTCAATTTCGGTACACCCAAATGAATTGTTTCAACAGAATTGTGCTAGGTGCCATGGGTACAATCAAGCGATGACCGCACCACCATTGACTAGCTATGGGGTTGACAGCATCCTAAATTTTTACGATGGCAAAACGAGAAAGGATAGTTTGTGGCTGCAGCATAGGAAAATTCTGATTACAAGAGCTGAATGGAAACGGGTAGCAATTCAAATGCAACCTGGAGATTACTTTTCGAATTAAT
>DASUTO010000229.1:0-3530 GCA_036374555.1 Chitinophagaceae bacterium | reverse complement strand
ATTACAATTCCAAAGGCGACTAATGGAACCACAAACATCATGATCTGTTGGGTGGTCTTTTTTAAATTAAATACAGAGATAGCACCCGTCCATCGTCCAATCATCAAACTTCCCCAATACATAGAAATGAATGGCGCTACTTCTGATGACTGATAACCGCCAAAATCCGGTTGTTTCAACAGTTCGGCCAGGTTACTTACAATGGTAACTTCAACTCCAACGTATACAAAAATGCCAAGCATGCCCAATACAAGTTGAGGATAACGCATGGCGCCCCATCCTTCAGGGTTTTTTCTTGCACTTAAATTTGAAGCCAAAAGAGCAACTACAACAACTGCCAATGCTCCCAACAACCATTTCATTCTGTAAGTTTCCAAATCATGTTTTTGAATATCAGTAAGGGTAGCTGGATCTGTTTTATAACTATTAAATACAGGAACAAACATAACAATAAGCAATCCTGTCATTATTAATAAAGAATATAAAGCCTTATTTGCATTTTCAGTTTTTTCTGTTGAAACACCTGCTGGAACTTTCTTTGAAAAAAAGAATAGCCCGGCTGCAGCAATGAACAATGCCCCCACACCGCTATATAAAATAATAACCTTACTAAGACCTAACGATGCAATTTTTTCATCGGTTATAGCAGCGGTAGTACCAAATAAAGCAAATGCAACTACAATAGGGCCAATAGTGGTTCCAAAAGAATTTACACCGCCTCCAAGATTGACCCTTCCCATACCAGTTGAAGGATCACCCAATGCAATAGCGAAGGGTTGAGCGGCGGTTTGCTGCAATGAAAAACCAAGGGCAACTATAAAGAGACCGGCCAGCATTCCTGCAAACGTGTTTGCGTTTACAGCAATGATCATAGCGGCTGCGCCTATAGCAGAAAATAACAATCCATATACAATACTCCTTTTATATCCCCACTTGGCAACCAGATCTTTTCCCCCAAATGCTCCATACATGAAAAGTAATAATGCTCCAATATAATATGCAGTATAGAAAGCAAAGTCGACCAACTGGCTTTGAAACTGGTCAAGATTAAAGTAGTGTTTACAAAATGGGATGAACACACTATTGCCAGACGCAATAAATCCCCAGAAAAAAAATACAAGAACTAAAGTACTCAGTGCTCCATAGTTGGTGGGAATAAAACCTGTAGAAGATGGTGCTATAGGTTTGGAAGGTCCCATTGCTGTTGCCATATGCAATCGTTTTGATGAATAATTTGGTGATGAAAGTAAACAATTTTTGTTAGCGAAAAATTTTTATGCAATATTGAACTCTTTACTAAAAACATCTTACTTTGAATTAATTTCTCCGAAACAACTGTTAGCTGCTAATGGAAATAATTCATATATCCGCGGAATGCTACCCGGTGGCCAAAGCTGGCGGTCTTGGCGATGTAGTAGGGGCCTTGCCAAAATACCAGAACAAGCTTGGTCACCTGGCAAAAGTTATTATGCCCATGTATCGTACAAAATTTTTGTACAACAATGATTGGGAACTTGTACATGAAGGAAGTCAATATCTGGGGACGAAATGGTTTCATTTTAGTGTGATCAAGGAGAAAACAAATAAACTTGGTTTTGACCTTTTTCTTGTTGATATAAATGGTTTGCTTGACCGCGAAAAGATCTACGGCTATGATGACGATACAGAAAGATTTATTTCATTTCAGATAGCAGTTTGTGATTGGCTAAGCAAATGGCAGCATTGGCCCGATGTGATCCATGTACATGATCACCATGCCGGTTTGATCCCATTCATGATCAAATACTGTTATGCCTTCAGGCATTTAAGCCAGATACCAACTATACTTACTATTCATAATGGACAATACCAGGGTTGGATGGGTTGGGAAAAAAGTCATTATATACCTGCGTATGATAGTTGGAAATGGGGAATGTTGGATTGGAAAAACAATATCAATCCATTGGCTTGTGCAGTTAGGTGTGCATGGAAAGTGAATACAGTGAGCCAAAGTTATATGGATGAGTTGCGATACAATGCGAATGGGCTCGAAGATCTCTTTGAATATGAAAAAGGAAAATGTACTGGTATTCTTAATGGAATTGATGCGGAAGTTTGGGACCCCGCGACGGACGAATACCTGGCCAAAAATTTTTCTGTCGAAACGGTTGATAAAGGAAAACGAAAAAATAAAAAAGAGCTCTGCAAACAGTTTAATCTTGATATAGAAAAACCTTTGTTTACTTTTATCGGAAGATTAGTAGGAGAGAAGGCGGCAGATATTTTGCCCGATGCCATCAGTTCTTCCGTTTACCAGCACCAGGGCAATTGCAATTTTTTAATTCTTGGCTCTGGAGAACCGGCTGTTGAGGGTCAATTGGAAAGTGTAAAGCACCAGTTAAACGGTTATGTGAGTACCTATATTGGCTACAGTGAATCGTTAAGTCATTTAATGTATGCGGGTGCAGATTTTCTTTTAATGCCAAGTAGGGTAGAACCCTGTGGCTTAAATCAAATGTATGCATTGCGGTATGGTACAATGCCAATTGTAAGAAATGTTGGCGGATTAAGAGACACAGTTATTGATATGGGCGACCCGCAGGGTTTCGGCATTCGGTTTAATGAAGCAAGTGTGTGGGATGTCACCTATTCAGTCGGCAGGGCTATTGATCTTTATTATAATAAAAAAGCACAGATGAAAGAGATGATCGAATTCATGATGAAGATTGATCATTCGTGGGAAACATCTGCTCAACAATACATATCTTTATATCAGTCGTTAAAATAACTTCCTATGGCCGTCAGAACAGTCACTCACACAAACGAAATCCTCAGCGTTATTCTCGGCGGTGGTGCAGGCTCCCGTTTATATCCATTGACAGCAAGCCGTAGTAAACCTGCGGTACCAATTGCAGGTAAGTATCGGTTAGTTGATATTCCTATTTCTAATTGTTTGAATAATGGAATAGGAAGAATGTTTGTGTTGACACAATTCAATTCTGCATCACTCAACAGGCATATAAAAAATACCTATCATTTCAGTGCATTCAGTAAAGCGTTTGTTGATATACTTGCCGCCGAACAGACACCTGATAATCCAACATGGTTCCAGGGCACAGCAGATGCAGTGAGACAGGGGCTAAGGCATATTGAGCCATTTGAAAGCGATTATATATTGATCCTATCCGGCGACCAATTGTATCAAATGGATTTTGCTGAAATGCTCGAAAACCATAAGTCACTGGGTGCAGATATTTCTGTAGCAACTATTCCTGTTGCTGAAAGAGAAGCGCCGGAATTTGGGATTCTAAAATCTAAAGATGGGTTGATCGATTCTTTTATTGAAAAACCCAAGAAAGAACTTTTGCCCGACTGGACGAGTGACACCGGCGCAGAAATGAAAGCTAAGGGAAGAAATTATCTTGCTTCAATGGGCATTTACATTTTTAACAGGAACCTATTATTTGATTTTTTGCAAAACGAATTCCACGAAGCAACAGATTTTGGTAAAGAAATAATACCGCAATCAATCAAAAAATATAAAGTAGCCA
>DASUTO010000228.1:0-2291 GCA_036374555.1 Chitinophagaceae bacterium | reverse complement strand
TAGAAGCAACTCAAAAAACTTAAATGTTCTTGTACCTTTAAAATCAGAGCTTGATCTTTATCGTTATTAAAACAAACGAAGAATATGAATACAATTTTTTATCGGGTCATATTAATAAGCATCTTTACCCAATTCTCGAGTAAGATGAATGGACAAGTAAAAAGTGATGCTGACAGTATTATGATTAAAAATCTTGATGTTATTGAAAAGTATATCTCTAATCCCAATTCCACTTCATCACCTGGTATGAATATTTATATTTCTTTCTTTACGAATCTTACAGGAATTCCTTCGGAGTCGAGTTTAGATTATATGGGGCAACATAATCCTACAAAAAAGGATTTTGAATCTTGGTATGTCTGGTATGTATACAATAAAAAAAATCTATCTTGGGACAATGATGCAAAAGTTATAGTGCTAAATAAAAGAATTTCACCCCCTAAATATTGATTAGTTTGTTTTGTTAAGATGCTGTAATTCACTTACACTCACCCGTAATCACCTCATCAATCACCTCCTTAATCTCCAAATGTGCATTCGCCCTCTCTTCACCCAAATAATTTTTTACAAAAAGAATGTAAGCATAGCCACGACAGAAATCAACCATTGGCCATGTGCCAAATAAACCCGGGCTGGCAAGCGCAGTTGCATTCCCATCTTTTTCTTCCACTACCCAACTGCCTAATGCATAATTAAAACCTTCCGCAGCTTTTGGTGAATAACGTTTCGGCACATTAGCAGTTTGTATTTTCATCATTTCATTCACCGACTCCTCACTGAGTATTTGTTTGCCATTATATTTCCCTTTATTCATCAGCATCACTAAAAACTTCAGATAATCATCAGCATTGGATCTTGCACCGCCCGAAGGATTATAAAGACCTCCATCTAATTCAGTAAACGTTGTTTGACGCATACCAAGCGGCGTGAATAATTTTTGTTTGATCAATACATCAAACTTTCTTTTACTTACCACTTCAAGAACTTTTGCTGCGATATTTAATCCAATACTGCCATACCAAAAATCAGTACCCGCATTCCCTCTTATTTCTCTTGCTGCAAAGGCATCCACTTCTTCATCCAGCGATTTAAACTTTTTTCTTTGCAGGATCTTCTTCAAAAATTTGTCATCATCTTCAATACCTGTCATATGTGAAAGACAATGACGAATGGTGACATATTTCTTCATATATTTTTCAAAAACGGGTATGTATTTCATCACGGGGTCATCAAGCGATATCTTTCCTTCATCCACAAACTGCATTACCAATGCGGCTGTTAACCATTTGCTGCAACTGGCGATCGGTGCGATCGTTTTACTCTTGTATTCACCCACTTCTTTTTTATAGGTAAGCGTATCATCTTTTTTCCAGATCAAAACCACATAATCCTTCCCGATAAGGCTTTGTTTTTCCTCCAAAATTTGATCGAGGCCGCTCAGATCATATTTCGATACTAATGGCTTCTCCTTCTTCTGGGCATTTATGGTCTGTAAGATTAGCAGTGAAACAATAAAAAGGCTGAATTTGAGACAGTAAAACCTGATTTTTAATGACATAGTTTCTGAATTTGGCTCTTGGATTGCTGTTTGAGTTTAGGGTTTAGTCAATTTTAAACCTTACAAATTATTATATGAACTTAGGAAATTTTACCATAAAAGCCGCTGAAGTCATACAGGCTGCCCAGCAATTGGCTTTTAATTCACAGAATCCGAATATCGAGACGGAGCATATGCTAAAGGCGTTGCTCGAACAACAGGATTCACCGGTGGATTATTTGCTGAAGAAAAATAACGTTACCATAAACCTTGTCGATACCAAGTTGGATGAATTGATCTCAAAATTGCCAACCACATCAGGTGATCCTGCACAATCAGTGAGTCGGGATGCAAACAATGTTATTCTTCGTGCAGGCGCAGTCGTAAAGCAGTTCAATGACGAGTTTGTTACACCTGAGCATTTATTGTTGGCGATCGTACAGGGAAATGATGCAGCGGGAAAGTTGTTGAAAAATTCAGGCCTTACCGAAAAAGGATTGATCGCTGCGATCAAAGAACTGAGAAAAGGAGAAACAGTTACTTCCCAAACGCAAAGCCAGGAATTTAATGCATTGAATAAGTATGCAAAGAATTTAAATGAGTTGGCAAGACAGGGAAAACTGGATCCTGTTATCGGACGTGATGAAGAAATTAGAAGAACGCTTCATATTCTTTCAAGAAGAACAAAGAACAATCCTATACTTGTTGGTGAACCCGGTGTAGGTAAAACGGCAATAGCTGAAGGCATTGCCCA
>DASUTO010000227.1:0-4963 GCA_036374555.1 Chitinophagaceae bacterium | reverse complement strand
TTGTGATATATATAATTGCCGGTACGTAAATAGAACCCACGATCATTTACAAAGAGACTACCCTCCAGCTTATCTCCGGGCAGTCCTTCGCTAATGTCTTGCCAGCTTTGTCCGCCATCAGTAGATTTAAAAACAATATTTGCAACCCCCGGTTTATTTTTATTTAGTTTTTGCTGACTATCCGTGATCGGAAATACAAAGGGGTATAGAAAAAGGAGCCCCGAAATAATCGGGATGTACCACAAAAACGCAAGGCTAAAGATTTTCATGACTATACTTTATTTGGTGAAACAATACAATAAAGTTATTGGGCGTCAACTCTCCTGGAGTTTTTTTATAGTAAAGAGTTGTAAAAGACACGTAAAACGTTTGTAAAACCACCGAAAACTGGGGTTTAATAGATTATTTTTACACACATGAAGCCATTTATTCTGTTCGGATCTTCAATCATGATAATTGCTATTTTGATCTCTGCTGTTGCATTTATCAATAAAAAGAATGAGATCCCTGAGAAGCATGTAGAAGTTGTATTACGTGATTTAGGACACCAGCTTTTGCTTACAGCTAAGGATTCATCATCCCGGGTGCTGCCGGTTAAGAAATTAAATGAAAATATATACCAGATCTCCTTCCAAAATGACTTTGGTTTTATTTCAGATACACTCATCAATTTAGTTCAACGAACATTCAAAAAAAATGCCCTGGCAAACGATTATATAGTGAATTTGAGGAATTGTAAACAAAATGTCCGGAGGGACTCCTTGGGAGAAACTGTCTTTGCATTCGAAATAAATAGCCAAACAGGCGATTTAACACCTTGCAGGGGTCGTACGCTGGAGGTTAGTTGTTATGTTATTGAAATTGAACTTTTGAAGAAAAATAAGTTTAATTCCTCTTTGTTGTTGCTGTTGATCATTCCTTTGAGTCTTGTTGGTTTTTATATGAAAGATAAGTATCGGAAAAAAGAAGAGGCAGCACCACCCTTCGATAATAATGATTACATACAATTAGGAAGCTTTAGATTCTACGCAGATAATAATGTTCTTAAAATTGAGAATAAAAGTATTACGCTTTCGGAAAAAGAAACAAAAGCACTAAAAATATTTGCAGAAAATATAAATCAGATCGTAGAAAGGGAAAAACTAATGAAAGAAATTTGGGAAGATGAAGGTATAGTTGTGATCAGCAGAAATGTCGATGTATTGGTGTCTAAGTTACGTAAGAAATTAAGCGATGATAACTCCATTAAATTTATTAACGTACATGGTAGGGGTTACAAATTTATTATTGAGTAGATACCAATAAAAATCAGGGAAAGTGTAAAACGGTATCAAGTCTCATGCTAATTTAGTTCTCTTCACCCACAACCGGAAATGTTATAAGATCGTGTTGTTGGTAAAAAACTTCCATCATGAAAGAGTCAGTTTATTGAACACCAACAACGGCATAATGCTATGTTATGCGACGTTTATCTTCTTTATTCCGTTGGAGTTTGCGAAGGCAATAATGTCTAATGAAGGAACCCAACGAGAAATTGCGAGTCTGGATGAGTTATTAGTTGTGTTATCTTCAGATGCAGTTCCTATCACCATTCCGAAAACTCTTTCTTCAATTGTAAATCCAGGGCAACCACTTGAACCAGCGTAAACAACTGAATCAGTTTCATAAAAGTCTAAAGAGACATTATTAGGCAGAGAGAATTTTTGAAATGCTGAGATATAAGCACCTTGAAATCTTTCGACGAGATTGAAGGCAATTTGATTATTGACAACGGCTACAGATGCTAATGGAAAACCTAATATACCGCAAGTCATTCCCCGTTCAATTATCGAAGTATAAAGAGTAACAATTGATAAATTGACAGGATTAATTATTTCAATTAATGCTAGATCTCTGTCAATATCTTCCGCTATTAACTTCGCTTCTGCCATTGGGGCTCCTATATCTGGGGTTCTAATGACCTCAATTTTTTTATGTAGCGGTTTTGATTTGTCACCCTCAACGTGAAGAACATGTGCGGCAGTGGCACAAACACCTGGGGCAATCATAAAACCCGTACCATTACCACAATTTACTTGATCTACGGCAATTGGTGATTGACATAATACACCATAAATGGATTCTCTTATTGTATTGCAAGTCTTTCTAAACATATGATCTTTTTAAACTAGCATAACACATAAATATATGAAGTTTCACTCTAGCTTAAAAACTCAACCATTCTTCCCAGACGAGTCTCCTCCAGACTAGATAATTTTCGTTTAAGGAAAACCAAGAGGGACTTGTCGCAGTCAATGACGAGTCCCTCCTTACATTCATTAAGTTAATTCGTTTACATTGATAGGGAGGAGACTCGTCCGGGAAGAAAATTAGTTCACTTCACCAACAACAGAAAATGTTATAAGATCGTGTTGTTGGTGAAAAACCTCTATCATGAAAGAGTCTGTTTGTTGAACACCAACAATGACGTAAACTATCGGTCTTGAAATTCATTAAAATTTGGTTCGTTAGGTTGAAAGTTCGGATCAGGTGATGCCAGCTGTTTTTGTACCCATTTAAATAATCCTATTTTTTCCATTAAGAAATATAAAGCAATGTAAATAATGGCAACCCAAAGAAAAATATTTGATAATAATACCTCGTCTCGTAGCGAAGTATTATACTTATCGAGGCTAAAAACAAAAGTTTCACCTTTCTTTAATTCATAACCTGAAATAACGCTGGAATTTTTTTCTAATCCTTCTTTCGATACCAGAATTTTAACAAGATCTCCATTTTCTATTCTTAAAGGCGCATATTCAGCTCTACTATCAAAAGCAAAAAATTTATTTGAATATTCTTTACGCCGTTGTTGGTGTTCTGGTATCAAGTCTCTTGCTAATCTAGTTTACTTCACCAACAACCGAAAATGTTATAAGATCGTGTTGTTGGTGAAAAACCTCCATCATTAAAGTGTCTGTTTGTTGAACACCAACAACGGCGTAATCATTGAACTAAGTTATATCCTTTCTTGCATTGGGAAAATAGAATTCCGATGCACAAGAGTGCGACGCGAGGGACGATGATAGTAGTACAACAGCTCGGCCCATCAATATCTTATCCAACTAAACTGATATTCCACCGGAGCTTTTAAACCACGTTCAGAAATTCTTTTGAAACGATCGGGGAGGGCCATTAAATAATCACGGGCTTTTTTGACTTTGCCTGTTTTATTACATCCAGCCCACCATTTAAATGGTGGGCTGATTGGAGCAACGGTTTTATAGCCCACGGTTTAAACCGTGGGCGGGTTATGGTTAAATAAATGGCTCAACCATTTTGGTTTTGTAATCCATGTAAGATCATAAATTCATCATATTCCTGCATAAATGTTTTCTTGTGATGATGCTGTTTTTGATCATGTATGTATAAATAAACTTTTTCCAGCACTGATTCACTTACTGAATAGGCTGCATAACCCGTTTGCCATGCAAATTTTTCACGTATGACATCATGTTCATTTATCCAATGTGAACTGCCTCCTTTTACATGCTTTATTATTTCTGAAATACTTTTTTGCGGATTAAGCATGAATAGTGAATGAATGTGATCAGGCATTCCGTTAATGATCCTGACATAACATCCCGCTTCTATAAATTGGCTGCAGATATGATCGTGTATTTTCTTTTCAACGTTTGATTGAATTAATGGTAGTCTTTCTTTGGTAGACCAAATAGCATGTATCCAGATCTTGTTAAAAGAATGTGGCATGAAGTAGGTTTATCAAACCATTGAAATGGTTTTGTGGTTAATGATTTTTATCCCTGAGCCCATTCTTTAAGTCAGCCCACCATTTAAATGGTGGCTAAATGGAAACCGTGGGCTAGCGAGACATATATAAATTTATGAAAATGATTTTAACCATTTACCGTTTAATTGCCGAATAGAATTACGGAACGTACAAGTGAGTGACACAACAGACGATGATAGTAGTACAAAAGTTTATCCAATCAATATCTTATCCAACTAAATTGATATTCTACCGGTGCTTTTAAACCGCGTTCAGAAATTCTTTTGAAACGATCGGGGAGAGCCATTAAATAATCACGGGCTTTTTCGGCGGCGCCGGTAAGGCTGCTGATGTTTGCAATATCCCATTCCTGTATCAATGATTCTAAGATATGCGTATAATCGCGACTGGTGTACACACCGAGCCGCTGTGCCGCATCGCTGAAGTGTGCAAAGGTTTTTCCAATTGATTCGCCGGCCTGGCGCATAAAATGTGCGGGCATCGAAATGCGCTTACGCATCATGTCTTCAAAAGCCAGCATCATTTCACTGGCATCGACTTCAAATATTTTTGTTACAAAACTTTTATAGGCTTTTGCATGTCGTGCTTCATCCGCAGCGATCACGCCGCATATTTGCGAGAGCTGGTTGCTGCCATGTTTTTTTGCCAGCGTGGCTGTGCGCCGGTGAGAAATATTGGTAGCCAGTTCCTGGAAAGAAGTATATACAAAATTTTTATAAGGATCTCTTGCAGCGCCGTTATCCATACCATCGGCAATTAAATACTGTGTGCTTATTTCCATCTGCCGCATATTGACACGGCCGGAGAGATATAAAAATTTATTCAGCAGGTCGCCATGGCGGTTCTCTTCCGCGGTCCACATTCTTATCCATTTACTCCAGCCCTGCGGTTCTTCTTTTGTTATTCCATCAACATCCATCAGCCAGCTTTCATAAGTAGGCAATGCTTCTTCGGTAATAGTATCACCCACCAGAACGGCCATATAATCATAAGGCAGCTCTTTGCATTCTCCCTGCAACTCTTTTAATTCTTTGATAAAATTTTCGTTGGTGCTGTCGGGTAAAAAATCGGCAGGCTGCCAGTTGTCATCTATCTTTTTTAAAAATTCTTCAATGATGCTTTCAATTTTTTGAGCGAGGAAATGCATTACTTCGATGCGGGCGGGTTTTAATT
>DASUTO010000226.1:0-4116 GCA_036374555.1 Chitinophagaceae bacterium | reverse complement strand
ATTGCTTCATGGCTCGTCGGAAAAGGCCCGGTAAAAAGTGGTGGATAGTAGTGGCTTTTTTTATTACTGGATTAGTTTTCACACTTGGTTATGATTGGTGGAAGAATCGTAAGTCCCGGTTTGTTCGTTATCCCGCTTTTGGCATTTCCATTCCGGAAAATTATTTAATACATGGAATTGACGTTTCCAGGTATCAACAAACCATTTCATGGGAATCAGTAAAAGAAATGAAAGTAAAAAACGTGCAACTTGGTTTTGTGTTTATAAAAGCGACGGAGGGAATTGTAAATACAGATCCCCAGTTTAAAAGAAATTGGAAAAAATCAAAACAAGCGGGAATGATCCGCGGCGCCTATCATTTTTTTCTTGCAACAAAAGATGGAAGAGAGCAAGCTGAAAATTTTATTAGTATGGTTGACCTGGAAGAAGGAGACCTTCCTCCGGTTGTGGATATTGAACAAACTTATGGAGTCAACCCTGCCATCTTAAAAAAGGAGTTGAAAGAATGGCTTGACGTGATAGAATATTATTATGATACGAAACCAATCATTTATACCAGCGTAGCTTTCTATTCAAGATATCTTGGCAAAGAATTTAACGGCTATCCTTTGTGGGCTGCGCATTATTATCAATATGATACGCCACGTATCGATCGTAATTGGGATTTTTGGCAACATAGTGAAGAAGGCAGGGTGAATGGTATTCTTTCGAAAGTTGATTTCAATGTTTTTAATGGCGATTCGCTTCAATTCAGAAGTATTTTAATGGCTAAATAGTTCACCTCTCTTTATAATTGACTTACCTTGTCAAAAATCAAACCGATTACAGAATGTTCAGCATGGATCCGGAAGTGACCAAGTATTTTAGAAAAATACTTCGTTCTCTTTTTGCTTTCCTCATGTGGCTTTTCATAAATGTTACGGCCGGTATTTATTTTGAATTGGCTTATAGCAATCACTATTCTTCTTTCGTTCACATACTTTTTTTTGTTTGGATGACCTTAAGCCTGGTCTTGTTGCTTTGGTATTTGTATAAAATATGGAGTTAGTAAACGAAGCATTCTATTCGTTAAAAAAATAAGAATAACTTTTAACCGGGATGACTTCTTAATCTAATTTATATATTTTTAAGACTGATTTTTTAAAGAATGGAATTGAGAGAGTCAAGTAAATGGATCGTTATTACCGGTACGCTGGTTATCTGGCTGATAAAACTTGGGGTCAGACCATTTTTTGATTTTCCTCAGCCAATGACTTTTTTTCTTGGCATTGCTCCTAATTTGTTGGGCTCATTTCTTATTCCGTTTGCCGCATGCTGGTTTTTTCCTGACCGGGAGTTTTTAGTTGCCCGAATATTTCGCATTCAGTCAATAGCTGATCTTCGTCACGTTTGTATAATTGGCTTCGGAATGCTGGTCGTAAATGAATACCTGCAACTGATCCCCGTGTTCGGGAGGACGTTTGATTATTTTGATATTATTTTTTCAATAGTAGGATTGTCTGGTTCGTATTTTGTCTTTGGTAAGATCTATAACCAGGCTGTTCAGCGCTACTATCCAAATTAATTTTTTGTATCCAGTATTACGGGAGTATTCCCTTTACCCATGACAATGATCTTAGCGTTCTGGGAAGTTGCAATTTCTTTTAAAGCCTTTATTTGTTCGTATTGCAACTGCTGGTCAGTCAACCCCTGGTTAATGATACGCTGGTAATCCGCGATACCTTGTGCTTCCACTCTTTTACGTTCGGCTTCTTGTTTTTCTTTTTGAAGAATGAATTGCATTTTCTGAGCTTCCTGTTCCGCATTGATCTTGCCTTCAATGGTTGCTTTTACAGATTGAGGAAGAGTAATATTCCTGACAAGTAATTGTTCCAGAAATAGTCCTCGTTTTTTAAAATCTTCGTCAATACTTTTAAAGATCCTGTTTTGAAACTCATCCCGTTTACTGGAATAAAGTGAGATTGCATCATAGTAAACAGAATTGTCGCGGATCTTCGTTCTTGTCAATGGCCTTACAATTTTATCTACGTAATTAACGCCTGTTTCTTTCACCAGCCTTGGCGCATCCGCTTCTGTAAGCCGGAACAAAACGGTAAGATCAATCGTTACTTCCAGCCCATCGGCCGTTAACACCCTGATGGCGTCATCTGCTGCTTTTACACCCTCATCGTGAACACCACTCATGGTATAGTTCTGCGTTTTAATATCAAGATGAGTTACTTCTACCAAAGGGTTTATCATATGAAGTCCGCTCTGAAGTACATCGTTTTGCACTTTACCAAAAAGTTTTTTGACACCTACTTGTCCGGCATCAACCTGTACAATAGAAGAGATCAGAACACCAATAATCATAACTAAAATACCCGCAATTTTTATTGATCCGCCAAAACGCTGAGCAGGTCCTGGATTGCGTGCAATGACGATACCTATAATAAGTACGATCATTCCAACAACGATGAGTGCCATAATGTGGTTTGTTTTATTTTTAATTTATAAGATCAACTACTGTGATCAGAAATGATAACCCATTTGCCGTTTATTTTCCTGAACACCAGTGTAAAATGCCCGCTTGCATCACCAATGGTTCGGGTTAAATAATATTTTCCGGTCACATGAAAATAGTCGGGTGAAAGTTGTTTAACCTGGATCAGCGTGAACGTAAGTTTACCCATTACGGTTGTATCCGGGTAATTTCTTTTATAATTTGCCAACGTGTTTTTATAACCATAAGTAACGCCAGACTTACCGATAAACATCAACGAGTCATTTTCCCAATAACCCACCATGAATGCTTCAACATCACCGCGGTTCCATGCAGCATTTTGTTTTGCAAGTACATTTCTAACTTCTGACTCATCTTTTGGTTGACTAAAAACAGAAAAAGATATAAGAGTTAAGAGTGCGACAAATATTGATTTCATAACTTTTAATTGCCCTTCAAGGTAATCAAAAAGAATTTC
This sequence comes from Chitinophagaceae bacterium, assembly GCA_036374555.1. Taxonomy (GTDB): domain Bacteria; phylum Bacteroidota; class Bacteroidia; order Chitinophagales; family Chitinophagaceae; genus VBAS01. The sequence goes on along the minus strand of DASUTO010000226.1, from coordinate 1,156 downwards.
GAAAAATAAAAACTTCGGAAACTGTTAATGATTGCAATCTGTACTATGGCAATGTTTTGCCTGGCGGCAATATTTCCAATTAAGGTAATAAGCGGATACGATAAGAATAGAGGAAGGAATGATCAGCCAAAATATATTGGCGGGAAAAAAATGTTTCATTATTAATAGAAGCATTCCGGCAATAAATAAAAATAGGGGAGAAAGTTGGTGATGATGTTTTTTATATCCATGCCACAAAGCAAAACCGCCAATTAAAAGAGCAACCAGGATCATCCCGGCTTCAAAATAGATATTATCAAGAATATTAATGCCAAACAAAGGCAACGTGCTTATAAATAGAGGTAACAAGGCACAATGAATTGCACAAGCCAAGCCCGCCGAAACCCCAAGTGCATTCCAATTGATCTGAATCTTCATAGTATGCAAAGATAGCCCGGTGCAACGATGTTGCAAAATATATTATCTTTGCCAGATTGGGATCAATCATGAGTAATTTTGGGTTTACAATATGAGCAGGAAAACCATTTTTTACATTGTTTTTTTCTTTTTGCTGGTGATAGGTTTTTATTTTACCATGAGCCAGCTGATACCGGGTTTTGGAAAATCAAAGCTTGAACCGATCGGAAGGGTACTACCTTTTTCATTTACTAACCAGGATGGAAAAAAAATGACGGAGAAAGATGTGGCCGGAAAGATATTTGTGGCCGAATATTTTTTTACTACCTGCAAGAGTATCTGCCCGATCATGCATGCGAATATGAAAATCGTGTATGAAAAATTTAAAAATGAAAAAGACTTTCTCATAGTTTCTCATACAAGTGATCCGGCTATCGATTCTGCATCCAGGTTAAGGAAGTATGCAGATTCATTGAATGTTGACACTCAAAAATGGATCTTTCTTACCGGCACCAAAGACAGTCTTTATAAACAGGCCCGGTATAGTTACAAAATCGATGATCCGCATAATAACCCACTTAGCAATGAAGTAGATTTTATCCATTCCCAGTTCTTTTCATTGGTTGATAAAAATGGAGTTGTTAGAAATATTTATGAGGGGAATGTAAGGAATGACGTAGAAAAGATGATAGAAGAGATAGAAGTTTTGCTGAAAGAAAAATAATTTTTATGAACACGAAAGTTCATGATATTCTTCGCC
>DASUTO010000225.1:0-26198 GCA_036374555.1 Chitinophagaceae bacterium | reverse complement strand
GGGTTCATTACTTCCAGTTTGTTGGCCAACTGGCTGACTCCAACTAATCCATTGTAACTTATTGTAGTTTTTTGATTTTTTCCGTTCTTGGTAGTGATAATTATAACACCGTTAGCACCTCTTGCTCCATATATAGCTGTTGCAGATGCATCTTTTAATACATCAACAGATGCAATATCCTGGGGTGATATGACATTCAATGCGTCTTCGACCTGGATACCATCGATTATATATAATGGTGAGTTATCCTGGGTAATGGACCCTCCCCCCCGAACTCTTATAACTGCAGCCGCATCCGGAGATCCTTCGGTTCCCGTTATTTGTACACCAGCCAATCGTCCTGCCAAAGCCTGGGCAGCCGAATTCACTGGTATATCTTTCAGATCTCTGGCCCCAACGGATGAAACTGAAGAAAGCAGATCTCTTCGCCTCATAGTTTGATACCCTACCACAACAACATCATCAAGGGATGTAACACTTTTTTCCATTGAAATCGATACAGGATCCCTGCCGTCTGTAACAACGCTGACAGATGTATATCCCGTTGAACTCAGATTTAAGGTTATACTTCCTGTTCCTGGAATTGATAGTGAAAAATTTCCGTCTTTGTCTGTTTGCACACCTGTTTTGGCGCCTTTAGGAATAACACTTACTCCTTGCAAAGGAACGCCGGTATCATCAGTTACCTTTCCTTTGATCAACCTGTCCTGAGCAAAAGTGACAAGAGAAAGAGATAGAAAGAAAATAAATAGAAGATGCTTCATATGGCTCTTTTTATTGTTTTCGAAATGAAAAATGGTCGTGATGTTTGCCTGATCGTAAGAAACTGTCGTGTGCTGTCCTGCTGAATCTGACCTCAATGCTAATCAGTATTTATCATATTGCAATCAATGAGTTAGGTGTTTATTTACGCAATCGTTCCCGATAACGATGACGAAAATTATACTTCAGCCATTAATCAAAAAAGAGTCAAAGAAAACATTGGATGCTGCAAATTCATATACTTTTTTTGCACCCTCTTTGTCTAATCGCAATAAAGTTAATTGAAGCTGCCACTCGGGCTGAAAAACGTATCTTTAAAAAGTAATTTTCTTGCCGAAATATGAAATTTGAAGCCGTCACAATTAAAGATATAGCCCGTGCTCTTGGCATTTCAACCTCCACAGTTTCCCGGGCATTAAGGGACAGTTATGAGATCAGCCCCGAAACCAAACAACTCGTGCTTGATTGTGCTGAAAAATTGAATTATCGCCCCAATCCTATTGCATTAAGTTTAAAAGAAAGAAGAAGCCGCTCTATTGGAGTAGTAGTTTGTGAAATAGCCAATAACTTTTTTTCGCAGGTCATTAATGGAATTGAATCCATCGCATATGACAGGGGCTATAATGTTATTATCTCTCAAAGCCGGGAATCATATGACCGGGAAGTGATCGATTTGCAATACCTGGCCTCCCGTTCGGTTGACGGCTTGCTCATATCGCTTTCAACAGAAACAAATGACCTCAGTCACCTGAAAGCCTTACATGCAAAAGGCTTCCCCATTGTTCTTTTTGACAGGATAACGGAAGAGATCAATACGCATAAGGTGATCGTTGATAATTTCAGAGGCGCCTATGATGCGACTGAACATTTGATCCGTAACGGGCATACACGCATTGCCGCTCTTACAAATTCCGAATTTCTATCAATCACTCATGAACGGGTTGCCGGATATAAAGAAGCATTAATTGCAAATGGGCAAGAGGTAAATGAGGATTATATCCAGCATTGTTTTTATGGAGGAATGTTGTTTGAAGAAATTGAAGACGCCATCAATAAGTTATTTACGCAACGAAATAAACCGGATGCTATTTTTGCCACCAGCGACAAACTCACAACAGGCTGTCTGAAAACATTAAAGAGACGAGGACTAAAGGTGCCAGATGATGTTTCTGTTGTTGGTTTTTCCAACACTGATATTGCTGAACTGATAGATCCGCCTTTGACAGTTGTAAGACAACCAGCTTTTGAGATGGGAAAAGATGCAACGGAATTATTGCTCCAACTTATCGAAAGCAAAAGACCAATAAAAGATTTTGAAAAAAGAATTTTAACACCGGAATTACAGATCAGGGAATCATCGTTTAAAAAAATGGCTGTAACCGAATAAGAAATTATTCTTCGTGCAAAACCAACTCCCCTTCCAAAACAATTTTTTGCGGCAGGTTCGCAGAACTGTTGTCTTTTTTATTGATCAATTGCAACAAAATATCAGTTGCCTTCTCTGCCTGCTCAAATGGGAATTGTTCTACTGATACGATCGGTGGATCATTGAGATAATGTATGATCGGGAGGTTTGCATAGCTGCCAAAGAAAATATCTTTATTTATCTGTAGTCCTTCTTTTCTTGCATATCGGATTGCATCCAGTGCCACATAATCATTAAAGGCAATGACAGCAGTGGGCAATTTCTTTAATGCCAACAATTTGCCAATTGCTTTTTCGGTACCACCCGATGTAAGATCAGTTTGTACAATTAATTCTTTTTCCTCTTTCAATTTATTTTTCAATAACGCTTCTTTATATCCTTCGGCTCTTTCTTGTGTAAGTGAGATGGCGCCGGGGCCATTTATAAATCCAATTCTTTTTATTCCTTTCTTCACAAAAAAATCCACCATAGCAACTGTGCTTTCCTTTAATCGGCAAGTAACGGAGATTGCACCCGGCATTTCAGGTGCCCGGTCGAAAAACACTACCGGGATGTTAAATTGTTCTAATTCCTGGAAATGCTTGTAATCGCCGGAGTTTTTTGATACTGAAACAATGATGCCATCCACCCGGTTGCGTCGCATTGTTTCCACTATTTGTTTTTCTCTTTTTGGGTCATCATGACTTTGGCTGATGAGTACATTATAGTTATGCTCGATCGCCTTTTTCTCAATACCATTAATAGCAATGGAAAAAAACTGTTCCTGCAGGTTGGGAAGAATGACGCCAAGTGTAAAGGTTTTCCCTTGTTTAAAAAAAATGGCTGCCTGGTTGGGTTCGTAGTTGATCTCTTTAGCCACCTGCTGCACCTGCATTCTTGTTCGCAATCCTATGCTTGGGTGGTCATGTAAGGCTCTTGAAACCGTAGAAACCGAGACATTCAGCCTCTTTGCAATTTCCTTTATTGTAGGTAGTTTCTTCGTCATCGTTGACTTTTATCACCTAAAGATGCTAAGATAATGTTTCGTGTAAACTGTGTATATAATTAGTTTAAAATCGGTGACAGTTTTTTAGTAACTTTCAATACTTAAAACAACCAACTATGCGAAAAGTTTCTGACATTCTTGGCCGAAAAGGGGCTTCAGCCGTGGCGGTGGCCCCGGACACGAAAGTGATCGAGGCGCTGAACATTATGGCTGAAAAAAACATCGGCTCCGTGCTTGTAATGGATGGCGGCGAATACCTTGGTATCATTACGGAAAGAGATTATTCAAGGAAAATTGCCCTTAAGCACAAAAGTTCTGTTGACACAAAAGTTTCGGAGATCATGTCAACAAATTTGCCATCTGTAAATCCAACAGACACCGTAGAGTACTGTATGGAACTTATGTCTGATAAAAATATTCGTTACCTGCCCGTTTTTGAAAATAATCTTTTAGCAGGTATAGTCAGTATGAGCGATGTGGTAAAAGAAACTATTCTACAGCAAAAAGAAACTATCAGTCACCTGGAGAGTTATATCCATTCAGGTCTTTAAATTTGTATACAACTAAAAACACAAGTTAGTCCCGTCTCGCCTTAGGCGAGACGGGATTTTATTTTTTACCAGGTTCATCTTTTGATTTCACCAATACCAGATCTTTTATATCAACATGGATCGGAAGCAAACCAATTTTCACAACCGCTTTCTTTCCTCTCATCTCTATCACCTGCCCTACCTGGTGATTCTTTTTCATTTTCACTTGCTCTCCCACTTTTATTTCGCCAGCCAGTTCTATAAATTTTGATTCGACTTGTTTTTGCATCTTGCCAGTAACCTTCTTTTCCTGTTTATTAAATAAAAGCGCACTGATATTTTTGATCACTTTGCCCTTATCTTCTTCATTGCGCCAATCGATCACCATTTGCTTTAACTTTCTTTCCATCTCTTTCAGGTAATCAAGCTTTTCTTCACTTACTTTATTCTGATGTTTTAAAAGTTCTACTTGTTGATCATGTTTCTCCCGATCCATCGTATGCTTCATCTCCTTTTTCAATTTTTCATTTTCCTGCATCAACTGGTGAAGTTCCTTTTCTTTCTTTTCAAGATTATGCAGGTCCTGTTCTGTCCTGTTCAATAATTTATCCAAACGAAAATGTTCTTCATCTACCATCGTTCTGGCACGATCAATTAAATGTTTATTTAACCCAATTCTTTCAGCGATCGCAAATGTGTATGAGCTTCCAGGCTTACCGATATTGAGTTTATAAAGCGGCATCAGGTTTTTTTCATCGAAAGCCATAGCCCCATTTAAAATGCCGGGCGTCTTACTCGCCATTACTTTTAAGTTCAGGTAATGCGTGGTTACAATTCCATATGAATGTTTTCTCACTAATTCCTCCAATATAACTTCCGCAAATGCACCGCCCAGATTTGGATCACTTCCGCTGCCCAACTCATCAATAAAGAAAAGCGTTTTGCCGCTGGCCACTTCCATGAAATGTTTCATGTTTTTCAAATGGCTGCTATAAGTGCTCAACTCGAATTCGAGGCTTTGTGTATCGCCAATGTGGATCAACAATTGCTTAAATACTCCAAACTTAGAGGATGGCTGTACGGGCACCAGCAATCCGCTTTGGATCATCATTTGTAAAAGACCAACCGTTTTTAATGTCACTGTTTTACCCCCGGCATTCGGGCCGCTGATAACAAGTATCCTGTTGGTTTCATTCAATATTAATGAAACTGGAATAGTCGGCTTATTTGCTTTTTTATTATACAAATACAACAAAGGATGAAAGGCTTTTTCCAAATGAACAATCGCTTTATCCTCAACAAGTGGGAACTCACCGTTCACATCCAAAGCAAGCTTAGCCTTTGCACGGATAAAATCATATTCACCCGAAATAGAATGGTATGTTGATAGCAAAGAAGCATACACAGAAAGTTTCGATGTCAATTCACGAAGCAAACGATACACTTCTCTTTTCTCATCGCTTTCCAGCGAATAAATATCATTATTCAGCTCGATCGTTTCTTCGGGTTCTATAAAAGTAGTGCGACGACTTTCACTTTCACCATGCAAAATTCCTTTCACCGTTCTTTTTTGTTCTGCAAACACCGCCACTACTCTTCTGCCATTCATGAAACTTTCTTCAATATCTGCCAGGTAACCCTGCTTATTGAGTTTCGAAATGATCCGGTCAAAAACTTTTCGTAACTCATTCCGCTTGCGGTATAAACTCATCCGGATACTTTGTAATTCATCCGACGCATTATCTTTTACCTGCCCGCTTTCATCAATTATATCATCGATCATTTCGGCGATCACTTTTTCATAATAAGTACCATCGATGATTTTTAGAAGAGCATGGTACGCTTTTCTTCTTTCTGCATCAAACCAGCGAAAAATGTTTTTCATTAATTCAGCCAGCTTTCTTATTTCTACCAGTTCGCCCCCTGCCAACACCGCTCCGGGAATTGAAAGCAGTTTTAATTCCTTTGATAAATTAAAGACGGGGTCATTTGGAAAATAAATGCTGTTTTGCAAAAGTTGTTTGTATTCATAGCTCTGCCGTAATTCAGTTTCTATAAATTCAATTCCTGTATGAATCCGTAACAGGCTTGCTTTTTCGATTGCATATTCGCTTCTGCAATGCTCAGCCAACAATGTTTTTACCTTGTCAAATTCTAATTGTATGTATGCCGATTCGGGGAAAAGTTTCATCTGCTCGTTAAAATCGTTTTTTAGCCACCAAAAGTAGTTCTATTAACCTTCCCGTGCGACGCCCCATTCGATTTTGAGTAATTCTGTCTAACCTTTTTGCTGCCGATTTGTTAAGGAACTCAGAAAGCTATTTGGGCCGACATGTCTCCTGCAAACCAGCCATTCGAAATCATCGTAAATTGCATTGAATTTGAAAAATGGAGCAAAAAAATAAAATAAGAATTTATATGAAAATATTCTGGCTGGCTGCCTTTACCGGCGCCGCCGCATTAATTTCCTGTGCACAAAACAATAATCAAAATTTAAAAATGAATACAACTAAAGCATCTGAAAAAACAGAACCAACTGTTACCGGCAAGGCGGATACCGCCACTCTTGGCACTGGTTGTTTCTGGTGTACCGAAGCGGTTTTTGAACAACTCGAAGGCGTTATTTCCGTTACGTCGGGTTATGCGGGCGGGCATGTCCCAAATCCCAGCTACAAAGATGTATGTACCGGCGAAACTGGTCATGCTGAATGCGTCCAGGTGGTTTATGATACTTCTAAGATCAGTTTTGACGAATTACTGGAAGTTTTCTGGCAGGTGCATGATCCTACCACATTAAATCGGCAGGGAGCGGATGTTGGCACCCAATACCGCAGTGTGATCTTTTATCATGATGATGAACAAAAACAAAAAGCCGGAAAGTATAAAACAGAATTGGATAAGAGCGGCGCATATGACAACCCGATCGTGACAACTCTCGAGCCTTTTGCCAAATTTTATAAAGCAGAAAATTATCACCAGGAATATTATGAGCTTAATAAGAATTCCAACCCTTACTGCTCGATCGTTATTCAACCCAAGCTGGAAAAATTTGAAAAAGTATTTAAGAACAAATTGAAGAAACATTAAAAAGCAAAGGTGGGATCAACTCCCACCTTTTGTTTTGAGTACCATTCACATCATAAAATTTTCATTTTAATTAAAAAAACAATGAATGGTTTTTCTGGAAACTGGCCATCAGAGAATAACGGAGCTGATTTTTCCAGGACCTGGTTTTGGGTTCACAGATATGGATTTCATCAGGGACGGATAAAAACGAGACAGGGTTTAACATAATAAGGACTTTACTTATATTAAATATCTTTTTTAATAATAATGATCTCTCTTATCTCTGAGATTACATTGATTTAATTAAGATCCGACTAAAAAACGATCAGGAAATAAAGTGAGATCAGTATAAAAACCAAGATTCTCACCATTACAATTTGTGCAGAGATTGCTTTCATAGTACGTTTTTAAAAGGATCAGATTAAATAGGGCTATCCGTGGATAGCGGTCCATCAGGGGATTTTGGATTGTTGATTAGTAAGGATACTGCAGAAAACTTGATAGTAAAAATAAGTCTCACATCCCGGCTATGCAAGTAATCAACGACTGTTTTTTATAGTAATTCTCCTATGAAAATCGCTTATTGATTGATTCTCATTAAAACATTTTTAGCTTCCTTTTTTTGTTGTTCGTAATTCAAGCCAATTGAGGTTATTTGGTTTAAAACCGGTGATAGTTGGTTGCACTAGTCTTATTACCCTGTCGTACCAAAGTGGAATTATTGGTGCATCATTGATCAATATTTGATCGGCTTTCCTGTACAAAATGTATCGCAAGGAATCATTTGGCTCCGCCACTGCTTGTTCAAATACTTTATCAAACTCAGGATTTTTATAACGTGTATAATTTGGCGGAGCCGGGTTTTTCGAATAAAAACAGGAAAGGTAATTGAAGGCGTCTGCATAATCTGCGATCCAACTACCCCTGAAAAAGGGAGCTTTTGAATTGGAAGTAAGCTCAAATAAAAACGATCTTAAAACAACTTCGACGGTAACAGGAATGCCTGCTTCTTCAAATTGTCTTGCGAGATAACTTCCGATCTCACCATAAATTGGAATTGTATAAAGTTTGATCGCAGGTGGTTTTGTTCCATTCGTAAATCCTGCTTCTTCCAGCAATTGTTTTGCTTTTGCCGGGTCATATTCATATCCTTTAACTGATGTATCAAATGAAGGCATTCCTTCCGGTACAAAACCTGATTCGGCAGGAGAACTTAAAGAATTGCGTAGATACAATATCATTTTTCGCCGGTCGATGGCATAATTCATTGCCTGTCGCAATTTTTTCAAGCGGGTAGGTGAATTCTTTAGCAATTCATTTGTTGTATCAACCAAAAAACCAAAATATTCGGTATTGAGATAAGGATGGATCTGCAGGACAACTTTATCTTTCCAGTTATTTCTTAATTCTCCTTTTAATGTTAGTATCTCATCTTTAAACGAAGCATCAATATCATTTAAAAAATCTAATTGCTTTTGACGAAATAATAGAAACTCGGTTGCTTTACTTTCATTAAATGTGATCTTGATACCATCTAAATAAGGAAGCTGGTTACCTGCAGAATCTTTTTCAAAATAGTTCTCATTCTTTTTAAATATCAATGCAAGTCCTTCTTCCCAGGCCACAAACTGAAAGGGCCCGGTGCCGCAGGGATGACTTCGGAAATCAGAACCATATTTCTCCACCACTTCCTTAGGAACGATCGAACAATAGGTCATTTTTAATATTTGCAAGATCGGTGCGTAGGGCTTAATCAATTTTAATCTGAAAGTAGAATCATCAATTGCTTTAAATCCGTCAACACTATCAACTACATTATTGAAAATGTAAAAGCCGGGGCTGGCAATTTTCGGATCAATGATCCTTTTAAAACTATATTCCACATCTAAGGAGGTCATTTTTTTCCCTTTCCCCCCGGTGAATGCATCGTTGTCATGAAAGAAAACGTCTGTTCTTAAATGAAATATATATTCGAGTCGGTCGCCAGAAATATCCCAGGTTTTTGCAAGCGAGCCCTTTGTTTTGGTGTCGCCATCATTTTCAACCAGTGTATTGAACAATTGATGTACGGGCCATACGGTTGATTGATTTTTTGAAAATGCCGGATCAAGGGAGGCGATACCGGTGGATTCATTATAATGGAATATGTTTTTAGAACCCTGTTTCTTATTGCCACAACTGACAAGGCACATGGAACAAGGAACAAATAGTAACAGATATAGATATTTATATTTCATTAGATATTGAACGACTAAATTTACAATTCAAAACTTCACTGATGGATCGAATTTTCAAAGCAATATTAATTTTTAATTTTTCATTTTTAATTATTAATTCAGTCAACGCACAATTCACTCACCAGGATACCCTGCGTGGCAGTAATGGCCCCGGAAGAGATTGGTGGGATGTACTTGCCTACAAGATCAATGTAGAACCTGATTTTAACACTAAAACTATAAAAGGGGTTAACGAGATTAGTTTTAAAGCAACCAGGCAAAGTAAAGTCAATATAATGCAGGTAGATCTTCAGCAACCGCTGGTGATCGATAGCGTTTTTTTAGACAACAAAAGAATAAACAAGATCACCCGCGAAGGAAATGTTTACTGGATCGACTTCGAAGAGATAAAATTTAATGCCACTCCCGCTAATCAAATGCATCCGTCTTACAGGATGCTCATTTATTATCATGGCGAACCGGTAATAGCAAAAAGACCACCATGGGATGGCGGCTGGATATTTGCAAAGGATGAAAAAGGAAGACCGTGGATGAGTGTGGCTTGCCAGGGCAGAGGCGCAAGTGTTTGGTATCCCTGTAAAGACTGGCAGGGTGATGAACCCGATGCAGGGGCAACTATCAGGATGATTGTTCCTGATTCCCTGGTTGCTGTATCAAATGGAAAAATGATCAGTGATGGAGTAAACATGGGAAAGCGATATACAACATGGAGTGTTATAAACCCAATCAACAATTATAACATCATTCCTTATATCGGTAAATATGTAAACTGGCAAGAAACTTACGAAGGTGAAAAAGGAAAGCTGGATTGCAGTTATTGGGTGCTTGATTATAATTTGGAAAAAGCAAAGGTGCAATTTAAACAAGCTTCAATGACATTAAAAGCTTTTGAGCATTGGTTTGGCCCTTATCCTTTTTATGAAGATGGATATAAGTTGATCGAAGCGCCGCATCTTGGAATGGAACATCAAAGCGCCGTTGCTTATGGCAATGGATTTAAAAATGGTTATCGGGGAAGAGATCTTTCTGGTTCTTCTGCTGGCTGGGGATTGAAATGGGATTTTATTATTGTACATGAAAGCGGTCATGAATGGTTTGCTAACAACATAACCACAGTTGATATCGCCGATATGTGGGTGCATGAAGGTTTCACGAATTATTCTGAAACATTGTTTACTGAATATTATTATGGCAAAGAAGCGGGTAGTGATTATTGCATCGGTACAAGAAAATTGATCCAAAATGATAGGCCTATTATTGGGTCTTATGGTGTAAATAAAGGAGGCAGCGGTGACATGTACTATAAAGGCGGTAATATGCTGCATACCATTCGCCAGGTGATCAATGACGATGAAAAATTCAGAGCAATATTAAGGGGATTGAATTCTAAATTCTATCATTCCCTTGTAACTACACAGCAAATTGAAAGCTATATGTCTGAGCTAACAGGAAAAGATCTATCAAAGATATTTGATCAATACCTGCGAACAACAATGATACCTGTTCTTGAATATAAATTTACGGGTGATACTATGTCTTATCGCTGGGCTAATTGTGTGGAGGGTTTCGATATGCCGGTCCGCATCGGTGGAGAAAATGTTGGATGGTTGAAACCAACGGCTGCATGGCAGAATTTTCCTGGAAAAGGTATTTTTGGAAAACCCGGGTTAACAATTGATAGAAGTTTCTATATCACAGTAAAAAAAGTCGGGTAACCATTTCAGCTCACACCATTCACTATCTTTATCGCATGAGTAATATCCGGAGGCAAAGTATTATTTCTTCAATACTGATCTATGTCGGCTTTGCTTTCGGCGCTTTAAACACTTATTTGTTTACAAGAGAAGGGGGCCCTTTCACAAAAGAAGAATATGGACTTACTGGTGTCTTCATGGCCATTGGCTCTATTATGATGTCTATTGCCACGCTGGGTATGCCGGCTTACATCAATAAATTTTTCCCTTACTATAAAGATCATTTACCCAAAAACAAAAATGACCAGGCTGCATGGGCATTGCTTGTAAGTATTATTGGATTTAGTTTCTTAGCAATTGCGGGATTGTTTATGAAAAACATTGTAGGAAGGGCATTTGATAACTCACCGCAGATTGTACAATATTATTATTGGCTTTTCCCATTTGGTCTTGGGTTAACTCTTTTCTCGGTACTTGAAGTATTTGCCTGGCACAATCACAAATCCATTCTTTCCAATTATTTGAAAGAAGTACAGTTTCGTGTTTTTGTCACAATTCTTTTTGTACTCTTAAGCCTAAGCGTCATTGAAAATTTTGATCTCTTTATTAAGATCTATTCTTTTCTATATTTGCTTCTTGCCGTTGTCTTATTTGTTTATTTATACAGTACGGGGAAGATCAGGCTTAACTTCTCTATAAGTAAAGTAACAAGAAGGCTATTCAAGAAGATTTTGGTGCTTTGTGGGTTTGTTTGGGGAGGTACTCTCATATACAATCTTGCAGCCGTTGCCGATACAATCATTATTGCCGGCGTATTTCCAGATGGTGCCGGGATGGTTGGGCTTTTTACTTTTGCCCAATACCTCACCAGCCTGATACAAGCCCCGCAAAGAAGTATCGTTGCAGCTTCAGTTGCCCATCTTTCACAGGCATGGAAGGATAAGGATTATCAAAAGATCAACCGCATTTACCAACGGTCATCTATCAACCAACTCATTTTTTCTGCTGCTATGTTTTGTCTTGTCTGGTTAAATTATAATGATGCGATCGATTCTTTTAAACTGCAAGCGGAATATAAAGTGGCCCTTGATGTGTTTCTTTTTATGGGATTAATGCGGATAGTTGATATGGGCACAGGCGTCAGTGGGCAGATCATTACCACCTCCACGTTTTGGCGATTTGATTTTATTACCGGTGTGATATTGTTAGTGATCATGTTGCCATTGAACTGGATATTAACGATGAGGCTTGGATTGATCGGCCCTGCAGTCGCTAATCTCATCTCTTTTTCGATCTATAATCTTATCCGATATCTTTTTTTGCTACGTAAATTCAAAATGCAGCCGTTTACGATAAATTCATTGCTTGCACTTTTATTGGCATTGGCGTGTTATGGCGTTTGTTATTTCCTTTTAAATGATAAAACAGGAATTCAATGGCTTGCTATAAGAAGCTTACTCTTTATTGGATTGTTCTTTGCCGGGACCTACTGGTTAAGACTCACACCAGATCTGAAAATCGTATTGGAAAGTTTAAAACAGAGAATAAAGAAATAGCGGTTTACTTTGTACTTACTACTGATTCACGATCTTTCAATCTTCCTACACCTACGAATCTTTTCACCCAATATTCATCAAAAATATCGCTGATCATTACGCCGCCACTTGTTGAGGCATGAACGAATTTATTATTCTGAAGATAAACGCCAACATGCGAAACACCTCCACGGGTATTGAAGAAAATAAGATCACCTTCTTTTAATTCTGTTCTTGAAATGCGATTGGTCAAATTATATTGTTCTCTTGCAGTTCTTGGAATACTAAGACCATAAACCGAAGTAAAAAGAAATTGAGAAAAGGCTGAGCAATCAACTCCTTTTTTTGTTGTACCTCCCAAACGATAGGGAGTACCATACCAATCATCAATGAACTCAAACATCTTTGGATTCTTTACTTCCTCGGCCGGAGTATTGAGTAAAACAGCATATTTTACTTGTAGTGCAGATAAATTTTCTGCATTGCTTTCTCTATATGAACTATGACGGGTTGTTGATGTTTCTTTTTTCGCAACAGGCTTCTCCGATTCTTTTTCCTTTATCCCTTTTGAAGACTCAACAGGCACATCTATCTCCAAAAATTTTGTTTCTTTTTTAACAGAGGTGGAATTGTTTGCAGATGCTGTGGAGCTGTTGCCGGTAAAAGCCGTTTTTAAACTGGCGCAACTAGCCAGTAACACAATCATTATTGAGTAAAGAGTTGCTTGTTTTAGCATGAATTGGATTCAAAAATAAGTTGGGAAGGCCTATACGCTAACACCCTGCCATAACCAGTTAACAAAAATAGAAATCTTTTCCGAGCTTGTGGATATTATTTAAACGAAATTTGTATCGAAAAATTGTTATTGGCTTTTATTTGCATTTAACAATTGATAATAAGAAGCATGGGCCGATTGATACCGATCATTAAATCCAGGGAACAATAAGAATGAAATTCTCACACTTACACGTACATACACAATTTTCTTTATTAGATGGAGCGGCATCTATTCAAAAGCTTTATAAAAAAGCAATTGACGATAATATGCCGGCATTGGCAATTTCTGATCATGGAAATATGTTTGGCGTTTTTGAATTTGTTGCCGAGGCATATAAACATAAAAATGAAGATGGAAGTCTGAAAGTAAAACCGATCGTTGGTTGCGAATTTTATATCACAACAGATCGCCTCCGAAAAACTTTTTCAAAAGAAGATAAAGATCCACGCCATCACCAGATATTGTTAGCAAAAAATGAGATCGGATATAAAAACCTTGTAAAGCTTACATCACTTGGCTTTATTGAAGGTATGTACAGCAAGTATCCGCGAATTGACAAAGAATTGATCTTAAAATATCATGAAGGATTAATTGCCACAACCTGTTGCCTGGGCGCAATGGTCCCCCAGGCGATCTTGAGAAAGTCAGAAGCAGATGCGGAAAAAGAATTTAAATGGTGGCTTGATCTTTTTGGCGAAGATTACTATGTGGAATTACAGCGACACGGCATGAAGGAACAGGATATGGTGAATGAAGTGCTGGTAAAATTTGCACAGAAATACCATGTAAAGATCATTGCCAGCAATGATTCACACTATGTGGATCAAACTGACTTTACTGCACATGATATTTTGCTTTGCATTAATACAGGTGAAAAATTAGCAACACCTGCATTAAGGGAATTTTCTGATGATGACATCATGGTAAAAGACAAACGCTTTGCTTTTCCTAATGACCAGTTCTATTTTAAGAAGACAGAGGAGATGTCGAAAAACTTTTCTGATCTTCCTGAAGCGATCGATAATACCAATGAAATCGTTGATAAAGTCTCAATACTTAATCTTAAAAAAGATATTTTACTTCCCGCTTTTCCAATTCCTGATAAATTTAAAACACATACAAAAGCAGAAAAGCTTGATAAAGGCGAAGTAAGTCCCGACTCATTGAATCAATGGGAGTATTTAAAACATATTACTTACGAAGGAGCAAAGAATCGATACTCCGAACTCACTGATGAAATAAAGGAAAGGATCGAGTTCGAATTATTTACCATCAGGACAATGGGATTTGCCGGTTACTTCCTTATTGTAAGTGATTTTATCAGGGCCGGAAGAGAAATGGATGTATTAGTTGGACCCGGTCGTGGTTCAGCGGCCGGAAGTGTGGTTGCCTATTGTATTGGCATTACGAATATTGATCCTATCAAATACAATTTGCTTTTTGAAAGGTTTTTAAACCCCGATCGTAAATCAATGCCTGATATCGACACTGATTTTGATGATGTGGGAAGACAGAAAGTAATTGATTACGTTATAAAAAAATACGGGAAGAACCAGGTTGCACAGATCATAACGTATGGTACGATGGCGGCAAAAATGAGTATAAAAGATGTGGCAAGAGTGATGGATCTGCCACTGCCCGATTCAAATGCATTGGCGAAAATGGTTCCTGACCGGCCGGGTATAGAATTAAGAAGGGTTTTGCATGCACCGCTTACATCAAAGGATGGTGAAAAATCTTTGATGGAAAAAGATGGGGTCGGACCTGATGACATTGAAGTAATAAAAAAACTGAGGGAGATATATAATAGCAAAGGGATACAAAGTGACGTGCTGCACCAGGCTGAAATTTTAGAAGGCTCAGTTCGCAATACAGGTATCCATGCCGCAGGTATCATCATTGCACCAAAAGATCTCACTGAATTAATCCCTGTTGCTACTGCAAAGGATTCTGATCTGTGGGTAACACAGATCGAAGGAAACATCATTGAAGATGCCGGTGTCATTAAGATGGACTTTCTTGGTTTAAAAACGCTCACCATAATTAAAGATGCGTTGGAGCTCATTAAACAAAATCATGCAGTGGAGATCGATATTGATAAGCTTCCGCTTGATGATGATAAAACTTTTAAACTATACCAACACGGTGATACGATCGGCACATTCCAGTTTGAAAGTCCCGGCATGCAGAAATATTTACGTGAATTAAAACCCGACCGGCTGGATGACCTTATTGCAATGAATGCATTGTATCGCCCGGGTCCGCTTGCCTACATTCCAAATTTTATTGAACGTAAACACGGACGTGAAGCGATCGCTTATGATCTTCCTGAAATGGAAGAAATTTTAAAAGAGACTTATGGAATTACTGTTTACCAGGAACAGGTGATGTTGCTTGCTCAAAAGCTTGCGGATTTTAGTAAGGGTGATGCGGATGTATTGCGGAAAGCAATGGGTAAAAAGCAAAAATCAGTGCTGGATAAAATGAAAAGCCAGTTCATTGATAATGCAAAGAAGAAAGGATATGGCGAATACACTTTACAAAAGATCTGGACAGACTGGGAAGCCTTTGCACAATACGCATTTAATAAATCACATTCTACCTGCTATGCCTATGTAGCCTATCAAACTGCTTATTTAAAAAGCCACTACCCTGCTGAATACATGGCGGGAGTTTTAAATCATGCCGGGGCTATTGAAAAGATCACCTTCTTTATGGAAGAGTGTAAGCGAATGGGGATAAAAGTGCTTGGCCCTGATATCAATGAATCAAAAAAAGGATTTGCGGTAAATCAAAAAGGTGAGATACGATTTGGATTAGGCGGATTAAAAGGTTGTGGTGAAGCAGCGATCGAAAATATTATTGAAGAAAGAGAAAAGAATGGGATATTCAAAAACATTTTTGATTTTATAAAAAGAGTTAATCAACGGGCAGTAAATAAAAAAACATTAGAGAGTCTTGCGTACGCTGGTGCCTTTGAATGTTTTCCTGAACATCATCGTGCACAATTTTTTCATACGATACCCGAGGATCAAACAACAGGTCTTGAAAAGATCATCCGCTTTGGACAGGTGTACCAGCAAAACAACATGTCATCTGCCAATACATTGTTTGGTGATCTGCCATTGGCGGTTGAAATAAGGACTCCAACTCTTCCGCAATGTGACCCGTGGCCATTGATCGTTCAACTCGATCATGAGAAAGAGGTGACGGGCATGTTCTTAAGTGGCCATCCGCTGGACCATTACAAGTTCGAATTAAAACATTATGGTATCACTTCCGTTGCCGAGTTTAATGAATTCAAAGAAGCAGTCGGTCTTCAACCAAATTCAAACAGGATGTTCCGGTTAGTTGGACTTGTTACGATTGCTGATCATAAAATTTCCAGAAAGGGAAATAAATATGGTTCATTTACCATTGAAGATTATTCTGGTAAAACAGAACTGGTGCTTTGGGGTGATGATTATGTGAAATTCACTCCTTTTTTAACGCAAGGCTCATCATTATTTATCACTGGTTTTTTCAAACAACGATTCAATACACCGGAATACGAATTCAAGGTAAATGGTATTACGATGGTGGAAACCATTAAACGAAGTCTCACGAAGCAACTGACCATTGATGTTCATCCAAAAAATATTTCTACAACCCTTATCAGTTTTTTTGAGGAAAATGTGAGAAAATTTCCCGGCAGATCAACTTTGAAGCTCAATCTTACGGAACCAAAAGAAAATCTAAAAATAAGTTTAGTTACAATGGATAATGGCTTTGAAATGAACGATGAAATGGTAGATTTTCTTGATGGCAACCCTGACTTGGATGTGCAAATAATGACACATTAAGTAGATTTTCTATTACTGTTAAAACAAATTAAATACTGGCTATTTAGCACAAATTGACGCAGGTCAGGCTCATTTGTGACAAGTTAGTCACATTATTCTGTCATAACTTCGTAGTAAAGATTTTGGTTGTATTTTTGACCCCCTAATAAAAAAATTAAAAGAAAAATATTATGGCAAAAGAATTTACAGATGGCAACTTCCAGAATGAAGTTTTAAGCGCAGATAAATTAACTGTAGTTGATTTTTGGGCTGAATGGTGTGGTCCTTGCCGTGCAATCGGACCGGTAATTGAATCCCTTGCAAAAGAATATGATGGTAAAATAAATGTAGGTAAAGTGAATGTGGACGTAAATCCCTCCGTGAGTATGAATTATGGTATCACTTCAATTCCTGCGATCCTGTTTTTCAAGAACGGGCAGGTGGTTGATAAATTAGTAGGTGCACAACCAAAAGGAAATTTTGTAAAAAAGATCGAGTCGCATATTTAAGAAATAAAGAGCTTATAAAAAACCCATCTGCTTTAAGATGGGTTTTTTGTTTTTATTAATGTTGTATTGTGCTAATCTTAGCGGGATCATGTTTGTGTTTGAATAATATGGCAAAAAGAATTGCTATCACTAATGCATAAGCTGCAAAAGCTAACCATATTCCGGGCCAACTTCTATCCCCGTTTGGTAGCGTATAATAACTGTCAATTATCCTTCCGCTGATTCTGCTACCTAAAAATGCGCCGATTCCATTTGTCATCATCATAAACAATCCTTGTGCACTCGACCTAATCGATGGGTCAGTTGTAGTTTCAACAAACAGCGAACCTGAAATATTGAAAAAATCAAAGGCCATTCCATACACTATACATGATAGAATGATCATCCACAAACCTTCTTCTGGATTACCATAAGAAAAAAGACCAAACCGCAGCACCCATGCCAACATTGAGAAAAGCATTACCGTTTTAATACCGAAGCGCTTCAGGAAGAATGGTATACTTAGGATAAAGAGTGTTTCCGATATCTGCGAAATGGATAAGATTATCGTAGAATATTTTACAACAAAAGATTCTGGCCCATACACTGGATTTTTTCTAAAATCATCGAGAAAAGTATCTCCATACATGTTCGTTAATTGTAAAGCTGCACCAAGAAACATAGAAAAAATAAAGAACAATGCCATTTTATACTTTGCAAATAGTTTAAATGCGTTTAAACCTAATTGTTCAAAAACAGATGCGTCCTTAGCAATAGTTCTTCGTGGGGGACATTTTGGTAATGTAAATGAAAATAACCCCAACGCAATCGCAGCAACAGCTGCAAAATAAAACTGGTTGCCATTGGCCTTACTTCCGGATAAGTTGGTGGCCCACATTGCCACTATAAAACCAATAGTTCCCCACACACGAATCGGTGGAAATATTTTTATTACATCGTAGTTTTCTCTTTTTAAAATTGTATAGGAAATTGAGTTCGACAATGAAATAGTCGGCATATAACAAATCATTGCTCCTAATATTACGTAGTACAAAGTATCTGCGTCATTTACTTGGGGCACATAAAATAGGAACAACCCATAAAGAATATGCAATATCCCATAAAGCTTTTCAGCATTTAGCCATTTATCTGCAATAATGCCTGTGATGGCCGGCATAAATATTGATGAGATCGCAAGGGTTGAGAATATGTCGCCGAATTTTTGTCCTGCATCTTTCCCTGCACCCATCGGACCGGAAAAGTAATATGTTGAAATAGTGATCAGCCATGCTCCCCAAACAAAGAACTGGAAAAAACTCATTACAGTCAGTCGAAGTTTGATATTCATTCTATTCCTTTTTTAATTAAGAATAATTAAGGGAAGATAACTATTTCAGATTTTGCGCAAATAAAACTTACTATTATTCCATGCTCAGGTCTCATGTGTAATTGAAAAATTTAGCGGTTTTCTATTCCAATTCCAATCCATTCATCACATAGCCTAACAGCTTGATTATTTGTAGTTATAAGGAAAAACAATTTTTTCTTTTTCGGGTATTATTCTGTAAACTTGTAGCTATATTTTTGAGCGGCTAAAACTCTATTCTTAACCCAAAACAAATATTGCTTTGAAAAAATTTACTTTTCTGGCTCTTACAGTTATTTTACTTTTTCATTTTTCCAATACAAATGCCCAACAAAAACCTTCCGCCAGTACCAGCGGACCAGCATTTCGTACCTGCGCTACTGATGAGGTCATGCATAGCTTATTGTCACAGGATCCTATGGCCCGGCAGCGGTATGAGGCTATGCAAAAAATGTTTGATGAAAAACTGGCTCAGATAGTTAATAATCGCCAACAGAGAGTAAATGCCATCATCACTATACCCGTTGTTGTACATATTGGTCTTCCTAATCCTAATCTTGTAACAGATGCAACAGTTTTCAATCAGCTCGATACCTTGAATTGGACCTATGGAGATGCATCATTAACTGATAGCTTGAGAACTTATACTCCATTCAGAACAACTTATGGAAGAAGTGAGATTCGTTTTTGTTTAGCTCAACGCACACCTACCAATCTTCCTACAAATGGAATTGACAGAGTCGTTAACAGCAATATTTTTTCCGGTGCAGTACACCCGAGTACACAAATACCTGCATGGGATCCTACGAAATATCTTAATATTTGGGTGGTACAGTTGAGTGGAGGCGTGCTTGGTTTTTCATATACGCCAGGCGCATTCACACCAAGTGATCCAAGAAATGGTTTTGTAAATGATTACCGTGCATTTGGTTCTGGACCTTCCACATCCGGTGGAGGATATCTCTTTAATGGATTTAATGGTGGTAAAACAGCAGTTCATGAAATCGGTCACTACTTTAATCTTTTTCACCCATGGAGTGATGCATCCAATGCCGGAAGTAATCCTTCCTGTACCTTAAGCGACGGTTGCGCCGATACTCCCCCTACAAATGGTCCCACATTTGGATGCCCACCAGCACCAGTATTAAATACTTGTTCACCATCAGCACCAGGTGTAATGTGGCAAAATCATATGGATTATGCAGATGATGTTTGTATGGTTTTGTTTACCCAGAACCAGACAACAAGGATGAATAGTGCAGTCCTCACTTTCCCTGACCGTGTTGGTTTGACCACATCGAATGGTTGTGTGCCACTGACTTTAACTGCGAATAATGCAAGTATTTCTGCCATTAATACACCACCTGCTGGCTTTGTTACCTGCGATCCAACAATCCCTTTGACCGTTACATTAAGAAATGCCGGCTCAAATGCATTAACCACAGTTAGAATTACAGTTACAAGAAATGCCACTACTGTTCAAACTTTTGATTGGGTTGGCAATCTTGCTTCACTTGCCAGTGTTTCAGTTCCTTTAAATGCAGTGCCTCTTGCATTAGGTGCCAACGCTATACAAATATGTACTTCTATTCCGAATGGTGTTGCCGATACAGAACCGGCAAATGATTGTATGACTGTGAATGGAACCCGCGGTTCGGGAACGGCCTTGCCATTGGTGGAAGGTTTTGAATCCGCCACTTTCCCGCCGGTAGGATGGATAAGAAATAACCCTGACGGTGGTATTACATGGCAAAGAACTACTACCGGTGTTGAACACAGTGGTACCGGAAAAGCTTCTGTTGATCATTTCAATTATCTGACAACAGGTCAAACAGATGATCTAAGAACTCCTCCATTTGCAATTGGTACTGCCGATTCATTGTGGGTTAGTTTCTGGGGTGCTTACAGAGGTTTCCCTGGATTTCCATTTGATCAGTTCCAGGTGATGGTATCAACGGATTGCGGTCAATCTTTCCAGGTTGTTTATAATGCAAGAAACGATACAGCTTTTGTAGCTCCTGATGGAGCATCACCAACCTTTGGCGGAGGCGGGTATTTCCCAACAAATATTAATGAATGGAAAAGAAAATCGATTGATCTGAGCGGGCATATTCCATCTGGAAATATTCTGGTTCAATTCAGAGCCATTAACCAGTTTGGAAATAATATGCACTTAGATGATATCAATATTGATAAAAAAGTATTCTTTAATAATGACGCCGGTGTTATTGCAATAAATAAACCTGCGGGTAGAGTTTGTACAAGTTCTGAAGCGCCGGAAGTAGTTATAAAAAATTATGGCAAAATAAATCTAACATCAGTAAGAATAAATTACCAGGTAGATGCAACTGGTCCTGTTACAACTTTTAACTGGACCGGCAACCTTGCAAGAAATCAAACAGAAAGTGTAAAGTTGCCAATCGCTAACTTAGGCGCTGTGGGAAATCACTCCATTAATGTATTCACCACCTTGCCTAACAATGTTACTGACGAAGACCCAAGCAATGATGGTTTAGTGAAACCATACAACGTAAGCCAGGTATTTGCATTACCCGGATCAGTTACTGAAGAGTTTACCAGCAGTACATTCCCACCAGTGAACTGGTCCATCATAAATCCGAATGGAGACATCACATGGGTACGCAATGCAACGATTGGAAACAGGAATGCAGGCTCAGCATACTTCAACGATTTTGCAAATACAACGGTTGATCGGTATGATGATCTTGCCATGCCAAACTATAGCTATTCAAACATAGATTCCATTTTCCTTTCATTCAATCTTGCACACATCACAAAAACATTGCCCGGTACAACTGGCTCAAGACTGGATACATTAACCGTATTGCTTTCTAAAGATTGTGGCAACACATTTACTACCGTCTATAAAAAATATGGAGAAGAATTGCAAACAGTAAATGATCCTAACTTCCAGATATCAATGTCGAACTTTGTTCCCCTTGCTTCACAATGGAGAAGAGATTCAGTGAATCTTGGTAAATCGCTTAGCGCAACTGAACCTTTGTTCCAGATCGTATTCCGCTTCAGTGGCAACATGGAAAACAATTTTTACCTCGATGATGTGAATATCAGGTCACAGGTATTGCCGGCAAAATTGAAGAATGATGGCTTTTTAATACTTCCAAATCCTTTTAGAAATACATTTGGAGTATGGCACTACCAGGTTCCAGCAAATTTGAGATATATAAATGTTTACAATTCGGTTGGCCAATTGGTATATAGCAAAAAATTCCCAGGTGGTGGGGAGAAATACTTACAGGTTGATCTTGGTGGCCGGGCAGCGGGAATTTATACCGTCAATCTCGGATACGAGGACAGCAACAGGAATGTGAGTGTGCAGGTAGTGAAGTATTAATAACGACCACAACCGTATTTCGATAACCCTCTCGTCCTTAAACCGGGAGGGTTATTCATTTATAAGCTAAATTTGCATTCAAATTAATTTAAATGCTATCACCCGTTGCGGAGGCAAATTTTAACCTGTCCGAAGAATTACTTAGCATTCAGAGAAAGGTTTATAACAATGAAAGAATAACAGATGAGGAAGGATTATTGCTTTTCCAAACAGGCTCTCTCCCTTTCCTGGGTTCATTGGCTAATTATATAAGAGAAAAAAAACACGGAGATATTACTTATTTCAACCGGAATTTTCATATTGAACCCACCAATGTTTGCATTTTTACCTGCAACTTCTGCAGCTATAGTCGTTTGTATGCCCATCGCGAAGAAGGATGGGAACTTTCTTCGGAACAAATGCTACACATGGTGAAAAAATATGATGGGCAACCGGTGACCGAGGTACATATTGTCGGTGGTGTACATCCGAAAATGAATCTTGAATTTTTTGCTGACGTTTTAAGACAAATAAAAAACCACAGGCCATCATTACATATAAAGGGCTTTACAGCTGTGGAACTTGATTATATGTTTCGCAAAGCAAAAATGACAAACGAAGAGGGATTAAAATATTTGAAAAATGCAGGGCTTGATTCATTACCAGGTGGGGGTGCCGAGATCTTTGATGAACAAGTAAGAGAAAAAATTTGTGCGGATAAAGTAAATTCGGAAGGGTGGTTAAAAATTCATGAAGCGGCGCATAAGCTTGGCATGCATAGCAATGCCACGATGCTGTATGGTCATATTGAAAACTATTCGCACCGCATTGATCACATGAGCCGCTTAAGACACCTTCAGGATAAAACCGGAGGCTTCAATACATTTATCCCGCTTAAATTCCGCAATAAGGATAATGATATGAGTTATGTAAATGAAAGCAGTATCGTAGAGGATATGAAGATGTATGCCGTTGCCCGTATCTATATGGATAATTTCCCGCATCTGAAAGCATACTGGCCAATGCTTGGTCGTCAAAATGCACAGCTTAGTTTATCATTTGGGGTAAACGACATTGACGGTACTATCGATGATACAACAAAGATCTACAGCATGGCCGGTGCAGAAGAACAAAATCCATCTATGACAACTGAGGAACTGGTCGCATTAATAAAGCAAGTAAAGCGTCGCCCCGTTGAAAGGGGAACTTTATATAATGTGATCAAAGATTATTCAGCAACGGATGTGCATTCATTACTGAATTGAATTAACGCATAAAATTTGTGTAACGAACGCCCCGAAAAATATCTGGAAGGACTTTTATAGATTTTTAGCTTCGATAGTTCGAAAAAATATTCTATCTGAAATAAAATTTACATTTTCATGATTGTAAATTTATTAATAAGAATCATCTTTACCGCTGTCGAAAATCTGATAACAGCAAATTCAATAACACATTTTTAGGCACAATTATCGCTAATTAAATATTATGAAAAAGAGAACCAAAAGATCAAAGCTGATAAAGGTGCTAAAAACTTTAAAAATTGACTCCATTGTTCCTTTTAAAGAAAAGCCTGCTGATACTTTAAATACCGGAAAAAAGAACGATATGGACGGATCTCAATTGTTTTCTTTGTTTACGGCCGACATAATCAAGGAAGATGCGGAATTTGTTCGCTGATCACCAGTTGTCGAAAACCAGCCCATAACTCTCAGTATTCAATATCTCTTTCCAGTTTTCTATTAGTGTTTTATAAGCCTCCCCTACAGGCATTATTTTCCTGTTAAGATCAAATAATCCCAATTCGTTCACTATTCCTGCATCATTGCGTAAAGCTGAATCCCAGTCAACCTGGTGACATAAGCTATACCAGGTAAATCCTATTATTGGTATACCATCATGTTTTAGGCGATGAACATTGGCCCATTGTTTTAACAGCCATTCTTTGCAGGCGGGCATTTTTATATTGGTTTCTGTGTGCATGATCGGTAACTTATATCTTCTGTAATACTGGTTAGTTATTACATAGTAGCCAAATATTTCACCGGCTGCCTGTGTGTGTCCATTTGGAAAAACTAAATGTTCATTGGTAACATAATAATCATTTCCCATGATACATTTTGCTTTCACCTGGTTTTTTGTGAACCAATAATACTCATCAGTTGTCATCCCATTTGATCGCAGGTATTCATACATCGTAACGTTCAGCGGATAACCGTAAGTAAGATCGAGAGAAAGAAACCTCTTTTGATTTAGAAACCGGGCCAGCGGCACAGCCAGCGGGTCCATTGCATGAAAATATTCCGAAGATTCACTCTGAATAAACGTTGCTTCCGGCTGAACCTGCAGAATAGCATGCATCGACATCACATTTGCCTTGCATAAATGTTTTAACGCCGTTACAAATGCTTTATCAGATCTTAATCTCTCATTCCACCAACCATATTGAGCGGAGAACATAGCCGCAATAAAAATTTCATTGACCGGTGTATACAGCTGGAGATCAGGAAATCTTTCAGAAAAAGCTTTTGAATATTCGGCAAAGAGTTGTGGAAAATCAGGGTTTTGAAAACTACCGATCCAATCTGGCACACCAAAATGACAAAGGTCAACGATCGGGGTTATATGTAATTCTTTTAAATAATTAAGAGTTTCATCGGCAAATGACCAATCATATTTTCCCGGGGCCAAATGGGTTTTATAATACGGCGGACCGAATCGCAAAAATTCGATCCCAATTTCCTTAACAAGTTCAAAATCTTTTCTCCAATTCTTGTAATGACCTGCTTTTTCCATTTCATCGACCCGCTTGGTGGAACCATTCGGTAATAAGATCGTTGGATAACTGTTTTCTATTCCGGTCGCAAACATGAATTTATTTCCCGCCATATAAAATAACCTTTAAACGGTTCTATGTTCGAAAAATCGTTCCAAAGCGTTATCCAACACCGGTAGTTTTATTCCTTTATCACTTTTCAATGCACTATACAATGGTCGTTGGGCTTTCCACCCCATTTCGTCTAAATTTTTAAAGAGCAAATTATTTTTTTTGTACCCTGCCCTATCTGCAATTGCAGTTGCAAAATCGGCCCAGCTTAACATTCCTTCATTGCTCAAATGCCAGATGCCCTGTTCTTCATCAATAAACAGATCCATTGCCATGTTTGCAAGATCAGGAACATAGGTAGGTGATACGATCACATCTTTAACCACGGAATATGATCGTTCATGTTGAAGGGAATTTAAAATAGCATACACAAAATTATAACTGTCCCAGGGTCCAAAAAAAGCACTGCTGCGGATGATCAGTGACCCTGGATTTACTTTTTGTACAACTTGCTCACCATTTGCTTTGCTTATCCCATAAATATTTAATGGCTTCGCAATATCGGTTTCATTATAAGGAATTTTTTTTGCGCCATCAAAGATCAGGTCCGATGAAAAGGTCATAAAACGAATGCCTCTTATATTACATGTATTCGCCAATATACCCGGCGCTATCGTATTAACCGAAAAACATTCATTATAATTAGTTTCTGCATCATCAACTTTTACATAGCCGGCAGTATTAATAATGCCCCATGGCCTATATTCATCAATTATCGCTCTCACCGCCCTTTCATTCGAAATGTCGAGTTCTTTTCTGCTTAAAGCGATATAAGGAATAGAACGGTGTTCGCATATTTTCATAAATGCATTTCCTAAGGTTCCATTCTTCCCAATAATTAAAAGTTGGTTTTCCTTCTTCGAATTCATGATTTGATTCATATCCCTGTTTTTATTCCACCATCCTTTGACGTTGAGCAGCGGATGATGATAGTCTCCTGCGGCGGCAATTACCTTTACCATTTTACCCAGAGCTGTTTTACGTATTTGATTATTCCCAATATCAAAGGCGCCGGATTCATAATAATTATTTGTACAAGTTAGCAGGCTGTTCCAGTCAAAAGCACCAAGCAGGGACCAAACTGTAACGGCAACTATACTCACACCTTCCTTTTTCAAATTGCAGCACGCCGCCCATGTTTCTTTGAACCAACGCATTTGTTCTTCGCGGGTGCAGCTTAAGTGGTTTTCTGTAATGGCTATCGGTAGTTTATATCTTTCCCAGGCTTCTTTTAAAAGAATATTTAAACCCGAAAGCTCCCTGACCCT
>DASUTO010000224.1:0-2149 GCA_036374555.1 Chitinophagaceae bacterium | reverse complement strand
AAGACCGACCGCCCTTATGACCAACATGCCACGGCCATCAGGGATTTGTTTCTGAATTTTCAAATGAAATTTCCAGCGGCGCCAGCGTTGCAGCCTGACCGGAAACGGTACGCTACTGGTGAATTGTTTTCCATGCTCGATAGGAACCTGGATAATATTCTCACAATGATTCAAAACGATGATCTCACAGAGACCTGTGTTGATATTCAGCTTCCGGGTTGGGGCGCATTGACAAAGTATGAATGGCTTGTTTTATTTGAAACTCACATCATACGGCATACAAATCAGGTAATTGAATTTGATAAAGTAGCAGCATAACTAAAAGTCAAACATATGCAATGCAAAATCTTATTTAAAGATTACTGGAAATAACTTTCAATGATTATCAAGGGAACGCTACAACATGCAGAAGTTCTCAGTGAACTTGGTGCAGAAACATTTTATAGCGCACATAAAGACAGTGCGCCGGCAACTGAATTAACAACTTATATGGGGAAGATATACAGCCTGGATGCTATTACGAAGGAATTGTCCAACCCCGAAAATATCTACCACATCATTAAACATGAAAGCACAATTGCCGGTTTTTCAAAAATGGAATTGAATATGAAGCATCCGGCAATAGAAATGGCAAACGTTTCAAAAATGGATCAAATCTATTTGCTGGATTCTTTTCAAGGGCTGAAGTTGGGTGCGAAGCTTTTGAGTTTTAATATCGAGTACTCAAAATCATGCGGACAAAATGGAATGTGGCTGGTTGTATGGGTGGGGAATACTACAGCAATAACATTTTATGAAAAATTCGGATTCCATATAGTTACCAGGGATGATTTTCATCTTACTGATACTCATATCAATCCTTGTTATATAATGTTGCTGAAATATGAAAGTATTATTTCCCCTTTTGTCTCGTCATCATAATGTCCCTATCGAACAAATAAAGGCCGCTTTTATCTTCTCCAATCAGTTCAAGTTTATCATTCAGTACTCGCGCGCTCTTTTCTTCTTCGATCTGCTCGCTTACATACCACTGCAGAAAATTATGCGTAGCGTAGTCTTTTTCTTTCAATGCAAGATCTACCAATTCATTGATGCTGCTGCTTACCGCAATTTCATGATTCAAAAAATCTTCGAACATACTTTTTATGCCTTTGTAGGTCACGATAGGCTGTTCAAGTGCAGGTACCAGTGCAAATCCGCCACGTTCGTTAATAAATCGCATCAACTTCAGCATGTGCATCCGCTCTTCCTCGCTTTGCTGAAAAAAATATTCGGCAACATTGTCGAGTCCAGCTTGGATTTCGCTCCAACTGGCCATGGCGAGGTAGGCGTGTGAAGATGCAGCTTCCAGCTTAACCTGGTTGTTTAGTGCCGCCTGCATTGACGTGGATAGCATATTGTTTTGATTAAAAATAGCCTTGATTTTCGAATATTCACGTGTTCAGAGCATATAATTTATGTGTTACTAAGGTTTAAGGACTATACCTGATCGGGTATAAATTACTCCAGTTTGCTCTATTTTATACCTGATAGGGTATAATATTGAAAATTTGAATTATATTTATACCCGATAGGGTATAATCGCTAAAATATGTCACAACCTACACATACCGGAAGTTTCATTAAAGATCTTCGAACCCGCCACGGTCTCACCCAACAGCAACTCGCCGAAAAAGCAGGAGTGGGGCTTCGTTTTATACGAGACATGGAACAAGGAAAAGAAACTCTTAGAATAGATAAGGTCAACCAGGTACTTGCGCTCTTCGGATACGAGCTGATTCCGGGCAAAGAACTTGACCCATACCAAATTCTTGAAAACCATTTCAGCAAAAACATAAAGATCTATTTTAAGAACAAGTCCGTATTGTTTGGCTTTATCATTGACGAAATCAGAGAAAGGCAACAAATCACTGGATGGAAATTTGTCAGCAATAACAATGCGATACAATACCAATCCACACATGATGAGAAATTGTTACAAAACATCAACCATGCGGATATAGAAAGAATTGAAAACATTAACACATGAGAAGAGAAGGCAAAGTTTTTTTTAAAAGTAAATATGCCGGCATTGTATGGCAGGATGATGATGGCTATGGTTTCAGCTATGACCCGGAGTACTTAAATCAAAAGAATACTGAGCCCGTTA
>DASUTO010000223.1:0-2251 GCA_036374555.1 Chitinophagaceae bacterium | reverse complement strand
CTTCATCAATATCGAAAATGACAGGCTTTTCTGACTGCAATATCCTGTCAATAAAGCCATCATAAGCTGGAAACTTCGACTTCATAAGTTCCTCGTACCCCGGGTAATCCAATCGCTTCTTTGCCCCTACACGTAGAAATGGATCTAATGTTTCATTTACTTTATCAAAAAGACATATAAAAATGTCTTCCGTATTGAATAGCCCTTTTAACTTGGGGTGTATGATTTTTAGCAACTCTTTCTTTTCACGAATAGATGCAATGTCCTTAT
This sequence comes from Chitinophagaceae bacterium, assembly GCA_036374555.1. GTDB lineage: Bacteria > Bacteroidota > Bacteroidia > Chitinophagales > Chitinophagaceae > VBAS01. The sequence goes on along the minus strand of DASUTO010000223.1, from coordinate 1,981 downwards.
TAAGAGAAAGTAAGATCTCCTTTTCTGCTAACTGTTCCCGCAGATCTCTAACCAGTTTTTTACCGAGAATCTTCTTTTCCGGGTTTATTGCAGACTGAAGTGCAGATTCTTCTTTGATCCGTTTCGTCATGAAATAAAGTTAGGCATTTAGCATATCGAAATATCAGTATGTGACTCGCCAAATAGCGAAATATCGCTAAAAATCTATGGCCAAACTTTATACAACTAACAGAAATACAACGGGTTGTCAAACTGGCACAGAGCTTGACTTTTATGGGTATCGAAAACCAGTCAAACTATTGACATAACTTCTTACCATGTTTAATGCCTATACTTATACAGCTTCAGAGTCTTTGAGAATTGATAGAGGTTTACCAGGTACACCTAATTTGGAAACAAATAATCGATTTGAGATCCATACTCTGGATTTGTCGGAAAGACAAATAGTCGTAAACCAGGAGACTAAAAAATTGGAACGCTTTGAAATATTGGGAATACACAAAGGAAAGGGAACTCTTTGTATTGCGGAACAGGAATATGAAATCACAGAAAATACAATTTATTGTTTAGCGCCAGGACATGTTCGCAAGTACGAATTGGAGATAGGTACCGAGGGATATTACATTAGCTTCACTCCTGAATTCCTTCATCTTTCCGAAGGTTATTCAAATAACTCTTCCTGGCAGAACAGGTACAATAACGATTTTAAAGCAGCAACCGTTAGATTAGATCAGGAAAAAAGCGATGAATTCGAAGTAATTGTAAGTAAAATGAAATCGGAATTCACGAATTACCTCAATCAGCGACTGGAATTACTAAAGGGACTTTTAAATATCTTCATGATATATTTTTCGAGAAACCTCAAGGAGTCTAATCATGATGTAGTTGAAACAAGGGAATCAGAACTATTAAGGAAATTTATGCAGCTCCTTAAAAAGAATTACATCAGCCAAAAAATGGTCACTGATTATGCAAGGCAACTCTATGTAACTCCTAATTACCTAAACCGAATAGTCAAAAATCTTACGGGCTTTACTGCCAGCCATCATATACAGCAACAAATAATGATCGAGGCAAAAAGGCAGGCCCTTTATTCGTCAGTTACAATGAAAGAAGTTGCCTATAACCTGGGGTTCGACAACCTCGCACATTTTAGTAAGTTTTTTAAAAATAATTGCGGGATGAATTTTACAGAATTCAAAAAGCAGGAATCACGCACTGCTTAAATTGGATGATGTTTAATTTGTTACCCTCATTTCCATGCCTGGCTAATTATTGCACTCATTGGCGCAACCATCGGTGCCGCTCCGTATTTTTCGGCAAGTTCTTTTTCGGCTCTAATTCTTATCTCATCCATTATTGCAGGATCTTGTTTCATGATCTCATTGTAGATATAACCCCCCTGCGACACATTGTTAATAGCTTCCCGGGCGGTTTTAGTTCGCGAAATATGTTTTGAATGTTCAATTGATATTTTTAGAAAACCTGCATTATGCAACAATGACTTTATAACGGATTCATCACTCATTGAGAATGGCAGGTTAAATGATTCAGGGAGCGGTCCTGGTAAATATTCCGTTGCGATGCTCCTATACGTATATGACAACCCATTAAATTCCAATTTATCCCATGTCGTAAACAACAGCATCCCACCTTTTCTTAACACGCGATATGCTTCTGCAAAGGCCTTAGGCTTATCCGGTACAAACATATATCCGAAACAACAAACGATCAGATCAATACTGTTCTCTTCAAATGGTAATTGCTGAGCGTCAATAGTCTGCCAATCAATGTCGGCTTTCCCCGACTTAATTTTTGCAATAGATAACATATCCAGGCTTATATCGGAGGCAATCAGCTTCGCAGTTGCAGGAAGTCGGTTACGTAAATGACAAGTAACGCGCCCCGTTCCTGAAGCAAGCTCAACTGCAACAGCAACAGAGGAAGGCTCAATAAGCTTTGCCACCTCTATGGCATATGG
>DASUTO010000222.1:0-5543 GCA_036374555.1 Chitinophagaceae bacterium | reverse complement strand
TTGCACGCCAAACTTGGGGCGATAAGGACCTTCAGGATACACGTCGCCTGCGGTGTAACCATCATCTTCCGGGTCAGAATAAATAATACAACCAATAGCGCCATGCTCATAAGCCACTTTTGGTTTTATACCACGCCATGAACCGCCATATTTTGCGATCACGATTTTTCCTTTCACACTTATTCCCATTCTTTCCAGTTCATCATAATCTGCCGGGATACCGCGGTTCACATATACCAGTTCGGCTGTCACGTCACCATCAGCGGAGTAGATATTGTATGAGGGAAGCTGTTCCGATTTTTGCCCGCTTGTTTTATCTTCTTTTAATGCCGCCTCTTCCAGTTTTGCTTTGTATGGTTTGGCACCCAGCAATTCCAGCACTCTTGTTTTTGGTGTAGGAAACAACACATGGTATTCGGCGATCTCCGTTTGATAACCCCATGAACGAAAAAGATTGGCCATATATTCCGCATTTGCTTTTCCCTGCGGGCTGCCCACATGATGCGGATGCGAAGTAAGGAACTGCATCCATGTATCGAGATTCTTTGCATTCAGTTGCGCATCGTATTGTTTTTCCCAATCCAGTTGCGATTTTGCATGAGCTTCATTAAAGCCCATGATCTTTTGCGCATTGGTGATTGAAGCTGATAAAACCAGGATTAATACAAATTGAAATCGTCTCATGATTGTGTCTTTTATTTTGTGGCCAGCTAAGATACTACTATGAATCTTTACTTGCGTCGTCCCGATAGATATCGGGATACGTTCTGTTCGCCATTCAGCAATTTGCAGAAGTTGTGTAAATTGGAGGATATTTCGAATTTTCAATCATTCACCAATTCTATGATCAAGGTTACTTTAAATAGTTATGAATTATAAAATTCTTGCTTCGCTTTAAATTCTACCTATGGACGAAGACCTTCACCAAATGAACAAAGACCAGCTGATAGAAGAAGTAAAAAAACTAAGAGCTGGCATTCGTGAACACAGAGATAGTACTGGCCAGGAGCTATGCTGGCATCATCCAAAACTCTGGGGGCTTCTTCCTGAAAAAATAGATCCAAAGATTTCTGTACCTGAATGGCCTGAATTTTTGAAAGGTTGTATCAGGTATCGCCAGTCGCTTGACAAACAAAATCCATGAGCTCATTTTCCATCTCAAACAAAAGAAGAGTTCTGGAAATATCAGCAGTCATTTTAACTGCGATCGGAAAGTTCATTTTTATGGATAATCTGAATTGGCGATTTCCATTTGTGACTGTAGCAATAATCTCATGGGTGAGTTATATTATATATAGCAAAAGCAAACAACCAGGAATAACTAAATATTGGGGATTTAGAACTGATAATTTTAAAACTGTTTTAAAAAAGGTTTTACCATTTGGCCTTATGGCAGTAGTTACATTTTTTTCCGTAGGTTTCTATAAAGGCACTTTAAATATTAGCTGGCATATCATTCCAATTTTAATTTTATATCCTATCTGGGGAACAATTCAACAGTTCTTATTAATTGCTCTCACAGCCGGGAATCTACAAGACATGAAAGGGCAAAAGTTGAATAAAGAAATAATCATTTTGCTTTCTGCTATATTATTTGGTGCTATTCATTATCCGTTCGTATGGCTAATGATCGCAACATTTATACTCGCCATATTTTATGGATGGATCTATTTAAGCCAAAGAAACCTTTATGTGCTCGGTTTATTTCATGGTTGGCTTGGAGGAATTTTTTATTATACAGTTTTAGAACGAGATCCTTTCATGGAAATGTTTGGAAAACTTTTCAATTCGTAAATTCTGTTAGGAAGATCAAACATTCTTTATCTCAGCTACCAACTCATTCAACGCGTTTTTTGCATCACCAAACAACATTGAAGTCTTTGGTTGGTAAAACAATTCGTTCTCGATACCGGCATAACCCGGTTTCATTGAACGTTTATTTACAATTACCATTTTTGCCAATTCAACATCCAGTATCGGCATTCCATAAATAGGAGAAGAAGGATCATGTTTAGCCGCAGGATTCACTACATCATTGGCGCCAAGTATAAGTACAACATCAGTAGATGGAAATTCTTCATTGGCTATTTCCATTTCCAATAATTTTTCATAACTCACATATGCTTCTGCCAGCAATACATTCATGTGTCCCGGCATACGGCCGGCCACAGGATGAATCGCATATTTTACCTGGACACCTTTTGATTCTAATATTTTTTCAAGATCATGACAAGCATGCTGCGCCTGTGCTACAGCAAGACCATAACCGGGCACAATAATTACTTTATTGGCAAAACTCATTACAACAGCCGCATCATTCATTGTGATCTCTTTGTGTTGCATCGGGCCTTTGTCTTTTCCAACAGCTGCAGAACCGCCACCGAATGAGCCAATCAATACATTCATTAATGAACGATTCATTGCTTTACACATCAACACCGTTAGAATTGTACCAGCTGCACCAACAAGAATGCCACCTGTAAAGATCACTTTATTGTTATATAAAAATCCACTACAGGCCGCAGACATGCCGCTAAGGGAATTCAATAATGAAATCACAACCGGCATATCAGCCCCACCGATCGGCATTACAAATAAAATTCCATAGACCAATGACAACACTAATACAAGATAGAACCATATCGGATTGCCGTTAACTGCATCAGCAGTTATATACGCTGATAGACCGATTGCTATTATCAGTAAGGCAATATTAACCAGGTGCTGACCCTTGAATGCGAAATCTTTTACTTTACCGCTTAATTTTCCCCAGGCGATCATGCTTCCGGAAAATGTGATGCCGCCTAATATTATTCCTGAAAACAAAATGATCAATGTGCCTGCACTCACCGGCAGTACCAGTAACTCATCAGCAACATATATCTCCGATGTATAAGAAGTCGCTATCCTGATCTGAAAATCATCTTTTACAAGCTGATCGTATTCTATTATTGAGATCAATGCTGCGCTGGCTCCTCCTAATCCATTGAATAAACTCACCATTTCCGGCATGGCAGTCATCTTCACTTTTTTAGCCATCACCACACCCACTACCGTACCGACCAATAAGCCACCGAATATCCATCCATAATTTTTCAGGTTGGCTCCAGTCTCATCTTTAAATAAAAAGATGGTTCCGAAAATTGCGAATAACATACCTATACCTGCAATGATATTTCCTTTTCTAGCGGATGCCGGTTGCGACATCATCTGTAGTCCAATGATAAATGTGACCGCAGCAACTATATATATAAGTACTAAGATCGAAAATCCCATTAGTTTATTTTTTCTTCTTGAACATTTCCAACATTCTGTCAGTGACAGCAAATCCACCAACTACATTCATAGTACCAAATATCACTGCGAGCAATCCCAGTATCAATGCAACATAATTATTGGGATCCACCCTGCCCATAACGATAATGGCGCCGATGATCACCACACCACTGATTGCATTGGCATGACTCATTAATGGTGTATGCAATACTGTTGGCACCCTGCTGATCACTATAAATCCCAAAAAGATCACAAGGATCAGGATGTAAATGATCTGCTCATTGGCCATTATCCATTTAAAGAATGATTCCATATTGTTTTATTGAATTAGATTTTTAATTCGGTCATTTACGATCACACCATTATGAACCATACACGCTCCACTAACCAATTCATCCTCCCAATTCAATTTGATGTTATTTTCTTTATCCATGATCAATGAAAGGAAATTCAGAATATTTTTTCCATAGAGCTTACTTGAATCATAGGGCATAGTACCGGCCAGATTACTATTACCTGCAATGGTGACACCATGATATTCGATCGTCTCGTTATTTTTTGTAACAGGTGTGTTGCCTCCTGTTGCAGCTGCAAGATCAATGATCACTGAGCCTTTCCGCATATTTTGTATCATTTCTTCCGTGATCAGTATCGGCGCTTTCATGCCCGGTATCTGCGCGGTAGTTATAACGACATCTGCTTTGACGATAGACCCGGCAATTTTTTCTTTTTGTTTCCTCTTATAATCTTCCGATTGATCAACTGCATATCCGCCTGCACTACTTGCATCGGCTGCACCTTCTACTTCAATAAACTTAGCGCCAAGACTCATTACCTCTTCTTTTACCGCAGGTCTTGTATCAAATACTTCAACTACTGCTCCTAGCCTCCTTGCAGTTGCAATTGCTTGCAAACCAGCAACACCAGCTCCGAGTATCAATAGTTTTGCTGGCTTAATGCTTCCCGCCGCAGTCATTAGCATGGGAAAATATCTTGGATATAAAGTAGAAGCAACCAACACAGCTTTATAGCCTGCAATGTTTGCCTGGCTGCTCAGTACATCCATACTTTGTGCACGGGTTGTTCGTGGAAGCATATCCATTGAGAAAACTGTAATACCAGCAGCCGCATATTCATTCATCAATTTCGTATTGAATAATGGCTGGTAAACACCGATAATTATTTTTGATCTGTTGTTAAGCTCAGTTATAGAAATAGGATTGATCTGCAGAATGATGTCGGCTCCATTTAAGATCTCAATCCGATCTTTTATTTGCACACCTGCTTCCTGGTATTCTTTGTCAAAACAAGCGGCATTATCTCCGGCACCTGGTTCAGCATGTACGGATATTCCTTTTTTTACTAAAGAAATAGCTGATTCAGCAAGGATGGATACTCTTCGTTCAGGTGCAGGCTCTTTCAGGATACCAATCGTCATGGGTCATTAAATGTTATAGTGATGAAGATAATTGTTTTCTAAAAACGAATAGCAAAATGTTGCTTCTCCTTAAACTCTTTCCTGAAAAAAACTATTCCGATAAAAAACAGGTCAATACTGCAGGTAACTGCGGAGTCCTTTTTTATTTTTTCCCAAGCGGCTTCCATTTCACTGCTCCAATGAATATCATCAAAGACAAGAATTGAATCATTATTGGTTTTAGCAAGAAGCTCTTTAAAATATCTTTCGGTTGGTTCTTTTCTGTGATTGCCGTCGATAAATGCGAAGTCGACTGACGAGAGACCACAGACGACGGACGATAATGAGTCATCGAAATTTCCTTCAATCAATTCTACATTTTTTAATCCTACTGTTTTGAAATTTTGTTTTGCGGTATCTGTTATTTCCATGGAGCCTTCCATTGTGATCAATCTTCCACCAGGTTTTGCAAGCGAAAGATAAGATGTTGTAATTCCCAATGAAGTTCCTAGCTCGAGGATTGTTTTCGGCTGATAATATTTTATCATTCGGAAAAGCAATTGCCCAAACTTTTTAGGCTTTGCAGCATTTTTTGCAATTGATGAAATGCTTCGTTTGTTTTTCTTATCCATCATTGAACCAGCGCCAAAGTCCTCTACGTCTAAAATTGTATGATCATTTAAAAGCTGATCACGCAACGCTTCTACCTTTTCATATTCAGGATAATTCATTTTATCATTCAACACTTTTGTAATAAATTCAAAAACAAAAGGCGAATGCATTCCATGCCCTTTACCATTCGATGCAGTGATCCAATGCTTGAAATATTTTACAGCAAGTTGAAGTGGAG
>DASUTO010000221.1:0-3102 GCA_036374555.1 Chitinophagaceae bacterium | reverse complement strand
CTGGTTTTTCTACTTTCGATTGTGCAGATGATAGGATGCAACCAAAAATAATGATCACTAGGATGAGAAATAATTTATTCATAGCAGTTTTGTTTGGTTTAGAAAAGGAAATCATAATGCAGTTATACTGTGCTTACATGCTTCGATCCTATACCCCCGAACAGAGGCATAATAGTATTACTAAGTTGAAGTTAATTTTTTTTGTTGAGATTGATTGGTTCAATCCCGAACAATAGATGATAGCGATTCCAAACCAGGATTGCAAGGTTGTCAGACTGGCTAAAAGTATTGGATTACGTTTCTATAAATACTATCGGGATATTTTTTCAGTGCGCCATAAACAAGATCAATCTTTTTAATAGAATCCATTCCAGTGGATTGGTGAATAGTTTCTTTCAAGATATCTTTTGAAGGATGATCTTTATATTGAACGAGCGCCTCGTATAAAGCTGCTAAATATTTTTCTTCACTTTCAACAGGTGTATTGTAATTCGCATTTGCGAGTATACTTAATTGGTGAAAGAATGACTTGTCGGGATAATATACGATTGCACGAATCCCCCAATATTGAGTTGATCGATCAGGATTTTTTAAAAGATCAGAAATAATAGTCCGGTCTGTGGTGCTTCGATATCTTGCCAGTGCGATAACATATTCAGGATGTTGAGCCACCCGTTCTTTGATTAAATTGTAATAGGTCGGAGTGGGAGGCACGGTTTCTAGAATATCAAGATATGAAATGAGATTTCGGTCTCCACGAAACAAGATTATGCTATCTAAAATTCTTTTTTGTATTTGGTTCAAGTGTTCTCCTGAAACAGCCTCTTCAATATAAAATTCCGCTACCGTTAAAGAACCTCGTAGACAGCCATAAAAGGTCTGCACCTTTCCGGTATCTGAAATATTTTTGAGCAAGACAGGAAAAATCGCTTCGCTTTTCTTTTCTGCTAAAGCCATGAAGGCATAACATTTCACCGCACTATTGGAGTGATTAGTTAAATCAATTAGATCTTGTTCATTTGTCTTTGCTCTAAGTGCAAGAAACCTTCTCCATTGATCAGATTCAATGCCCCTGATTCCCACAGCACTTCCAGCAATAATACTTTCTTCAGCTATTCCTTTTACAAGCTCATCTTTGTTTAACTCAAATATTTTATTTCTTTTGCTATTACACGAAAACACAAGAAGTACAAGCCCAATTATATAAATGAGTCTAACCATAATTTACACTGAATTATGAATACAAAACTAATTGAGTGCAGCGAAACAATGCTACAGTTTTCTGATTCTCTTTGCTCTTAACGATCACATCCCAAACCTGTGTTGTTTGCCCGGCATGTTGCAGGATTGCTTCGGCTATTATAAAACCAGTTCGGGTTGCTCCTAAAAAATTTGATTTTATTTCGATCGTTGTAAAAGATTTTGCCAGGGGAGGTAAATTATAAAGACAGGCATAACCAGCTATCGTATCTGCCAAACTAATTACACTTCCTGCATGTAAATAACCGTTTGGAGCAAAAAGCGATTGCCTGATTTCCATTTGTGCGGTGGCTGAATTGGTTGAGACGTTCAACACTTCAATGCCAAGAAGCCCCGGAAAGCAATCTGCTCCAAACTTTGTAAAATCGGTTTGTTTATAGTTCATTATTATTCTTGATTGCAGAAGGTTTCCATTCTCCTTTCATTTTATTTTTTCTCAAATTGTTTCAATATGATCATTGTACAATCTGAAGTAGATTTTTGTCGCAAATGAATGAAAGATTGATATTCCGGGTCATTATAAAATTTATGCGCAGCTTCCTCCGACGGAAACTCGACTATGGCATTCATTGTTTTAGGTTTTCCTTCCAGGGCTTTCGCTTCTGTGTCCATAGCTAATAGTTTCGCACCATGTTTTACCAGTAACGGCGCTACCCGCGGCGGATATTCTTTGAATGTTTCAAAGTCATGAATATCGTATGCATTTACTACATATACTGACATAAAAATAATTTTTTAAAACTATCCTTAGGTGGTATTTCGTGAAAGGGGCGACAACAAACGAAGGTAATTAAATATGATTTCTTATTTAATCACTGGTTCAGGTGCATCTTCAAACTTTTTGTACTTTCCCAACATTCGTCCAACTATACAAGTCATAGGCATAATTGTTTTTTTGACAAAGGCAGGAATTTCCGGCAGATCATACTCCCTGGAATAACGTGTCACAAGGTAGGCGGCATCAAATTTTTCAGGTTGCGCATTACCGGATTTCTTTTGTGCATCATAAATAGCGGAAAGAAAAAAGACAATTGTATTTGCCGGCTTAATCCAACCTTTGCAATTAAGAATATCATCACCTGCATTCCAGAAACGATGAGGAGTACCACGTTTAAAGACAACGGTCTCGCCTTCAATAGCGAATTGTTTCTCCTGGCCCATCACCTGGTATCCAATTTTCCCTTTCACAACTGTTAGTGATTCATCCTGCAGAAAATGTGTATGCATTATGGGTCCATGTCCGGGTGTAACAAAATTTTCTACGATCACTCTATCGCCATCGGGTTCTTTTTGTACCGAATGAAAAATTATTTTTTCTCCAAGATTGTTTTCGATCGTATGGGGGTAAGTGATTTTCATTACAATCATATTTTATTATCATCCAAGATAACTAATTCTATTTTGCCCCTGACTTTCTAAGAATCTTTTCAATCCCGGTATGCTTTTTTTTCTTTGCCCATGCAAGCGCTGTTGCCCATGAAGCACCGGCCTTATTTGGATCTGCACCCTTTGCCAGTAAATAGTCAACCATTTCAATATGTCCCCATCTTGCCGCCATTCCTAAAGGAGTTGATTGATATTCTTCTTCCACCCGATCTATGTCTGCTCCATATTTAATAAGTAATTCTGCTTTATTAATTTCTCCTTTTTGTGCCATGTCGTGTAATAGTGTAACATGATGCCAGCTCATTGTATCTGGATTCATTCCTTTTTCCATCATGTAAGCCGCGCCATCTAACCTTTCAAAATAATAGAACTGCGCCCATTTCAGAATTGCAGGAACTGTTGCGCCATAGCTCATTAAAAGATCGATCATCTTCTGGTTATTCTCTTTAGCAGCAA
>DASUTO010000220.1:0-7105 GCA_036374555.1 Chitinophagaceae bacterium | reverse complement strand
CTATCCATCTTATTAATCCGGACTATCTGGCTCACTATTTAACCGTTATTAATTAAGCTATGGACGTCAAAGCAACTTATACACCCATTCATTACCAAAGTAAAGTATCTTTTCATCCATTACTTAATGTACTGAAAAGAGCACTGAACCATGGTTCGTCAGCAGGAGTAAAAAAACTTTATTCAGGCATTTTAGAATACGCAGATCAGCATCCTGAATTGCAGGAGGCAATCGATGACCTTTCAAGCTTGGAACCGCATCATGAATGGATGCAAATGTTACTTAGCATTATCTTTCCTCCCACTGCCAGCGAACATGAAATGCTTTATTCTGTCGGTGTTCCGTTCTCTTACAGAACCATTTATTCCTCTCGTCTTTTCAATATGTTATTTATTGAACCCGGAACAAATGAGATAAGGATCCCGGATAACGAAACCGGAAAAGACATTGAACATGACAGGTTGATTGGCGCTTATAATCTTATTCTTAAAAAATATTGCAATTACCATGCTCCCGACTTCGTTTCCTCAATCCATCCTTATCATGACCCTCATTCGGGTCTGATAAAGTACATGGAGCTGCAACTGGATACACGGTATATTGATGTAAAATATACAGGGAGCCATTTGCCGATACCTGGAGATTTTATTAACAAAAAAGATCATGGTCTCTTATCATTAGAACAACTACAGCAGAATATCCCAATAGAACAATTTGCATTTGAAGGAATAGTGATCGGTCGTGTGATCGATGTAACAGAAGAAGAAGTTATCTCGCAAATGAAATCAGAGCTGCTTAACCTGAACGCATTTTCTGAAGGTGTTGTTTATCATAAGCTGCAGGATCTTGTTCAATCTCTTATTGGCTTAAGAGATATTCGAATTGGTATTACACCGTTTTTCAAAGTGAATGGCCACTATGTCTTTTCTGAATTGCATAATAGTAACAGCCTTTTGTTCAAGCATTACAAAGCAGTAATGGAAAGAGACTTAGTGAATGATTGTTGTCGTGAATTGTTTATGGAGACTGATAAGCCTATTATTTACGAAAAGATCGATGACGACAGGGTGAAGGATGTTGAATACCTCGGTTTTTATTTTGACCAGGGTTACCGGAGCCTGATCCTTGCCCCGCTTAAACATAATGGAGACCTATGGGGTATTCTCGAGATCGGTTCTGATCATGAATCAAGACTTAATTACAAACATATCAGTAAACTTGATGTTGCCATACCCTTGTTTACCCGTGCTATCGAAAAAAGCGCCGAGTCACTGGATAACCAGATCGATAAAGTGATCAAAGAACAATTTACCGCTGTTCAGCCATCTGTTGAATGGAAATTTACCGAAGCTGCTTACAATTTTATAATCCAACGACAACAAGGCAAAGATCCTAAACCGGAAAGGATAGCATTTGAATCTGTATTCCCTTTATATGGCGCTATTGATATTCGCAATTCATCTGTTGAGAGATCACAGTCTATTCAACTCGATTTTATTGAACAGCTGCAAATGGCAGCGTCTGTGATAAAGAAAGCGCAGGCAAATATGGCTTTTCCTTTATTACAGGAAATACAATTTAAAATAGATAAACATATTTCTGCTGCCAGTGATGTTTTGTTGAGTGATGAAGAAACAATTATTCATGATTTTTTACAAAACCAGGTTGCCTCAATTTTCAAACATCTGAAGGGAACAGCACCAGGTATACAAAAAGATATTGATGCCTATTTTGCAGCGCTGGATAAAAATATAGGCATGATTTATCATCACCGTAAAGAATTTGAAGAAAGCATTGCAAAAATAAACGAGCAGGTAAGCCGTTTTGTCGACCGGGAACAGGTGTCAGTTCAACAGATTTTCCCTCATTATTTCGAACGTTATGTAACAGATGGAGTGGAGTTCAATATTTATATTGGTCAAACACTTTCACCAAGAAAAAAATTCGATGAGCTATACCTGCGCAATATGAGAATGTGGCAACTGACAACATTAGCTAAAGCATCCCGACTTACTAACGAGTTATGCAAGCAGTTGAGCCATCCTATGAAAACAACACAACTGATCCTTGCACACAGCACCCCTATCTCTATAAGTTTCCGGGCCGATGAAAGAAAGTTTGATGTAGATGGTGCCGGTAATATCCGTTATGAGATCATTAAAAAAAGAATTGACAAAGTACGTATAAAAGACACCAATGAACGATTCACACAGCCGGGCAAGATCTCCATTGTGTACATGCAACCGAAAGATGCTGATGAATATGCAGAATACATTGAGTTTTTACAAAATCAAAAATTATTAAAGCCCGGCATCGAGCATCATGACCTGGAAGAGTTGCAGGGTGTTGTTGGCTTAAAAGGATTGAGAGTAGATGTGCAATATGAAGATGATACGTCAAAGACTCCCCCGCTTTCGAACATTACCGATGAACAGTTGCTGAAAGGAAAATAATGAGACCTTATTAATGTAAGAGAGGAACATGTTGACCTGTTCCTCTCTTGTTTATTTACCAGCTCAGCAAGTTTTGTTTCAAAACAATTGCCGGAATGATTTAGGCTACGATTCTGTGCTCATGTGCCTGGCTCTATCCATTACCTTATCGACCAATTCTTTTCTTGCAAACGAAATAATTATCAAAGCAATACCGGCCAAAAGTATTTGAACTCCTATAAAAAGATTGACCCCGATACCCGTGCCAAGATCGAAGATCAATATCACCGAACCTATTATGCATAGAACTCCGGCAATTACAGTGGCCCATCGAAAAGGTTGATGTTTTTTAAACACTAACCCATCTTCAATAAAATGTAAGCCAAGGAATACCATCCACAATCCAAAGAGTATTTCAACAATTCTTATCGCTGCAAATAAATTGAGCAACATTATTATTCCAAAAACAATTGTAAGCATGCTCCATAGAAGAGCACTGTAGTTCCTTTCACCACGATCAGCAAAAAACCAGGATATTATTCCCATAATACCAGTAAAGAATATTAAAATGCCGATCCACACAGAGAGACCCTTCATTGCATTAAGCGGGTTATTGAAAATATAAATGCTCAGGATGATCAATATGATCCCCTGGACCATCCCCACCCACCATTTTTTTATTTGTGGTTTTGGCATAATTAAATTTTTTATCAGTTATTTTTTCAACAATTTTGCTTTGTCTAATTGCTTCAACAAAGTGGAAATATAAGTCCTGCTGCCACTGGCTAAAGAAGAAGGATTAAATATTTCAGATTGCACAGAGAACATTAATTCCTGGGAGGCTTTATCAAATAAATTACTCTGCATGAAATAAGTTTTGTCATTTGAATAATAGCCAGGAGAAGATAATGTAGAGTAATAATGAGTGTAATAGCCAAAAAAAGATCCAGCCCATGAGTAATCACTCCGCATTGTGTAATGAGTTCCGCCCGAAGTGTAACGGATCTCGTCATTTTTATCTAATAAAGACACCACGAAAACTGCATTGCAATCACTTGCTTTTATCTTTTCAATAAGAGCATCGACTGCTGGTGGTTTAGGGTCTTTTAGATCCGCAGGCAACACTTCATAACTTTTTATTGCTTTATGGCCTCTGGAAGTAATGGTCGCGGCTATATCATTTTCCAATCTTACTCTTGCCTCGATATCTGCCGTCATAACAACCACAAAAAAGTTATCGTATGCTTTTCCCTGGATCTTTTCTTTGTTGACCCACACACCCGTAGATTCTTTGGCGGATGAACAAGCTGCCAAAATTATAGCAATAGTAACTACTGACAATGCACAAACTCTTTTCATGTTAATGGTTTTAATTAAAAGTAATGTTTTTCTTTTTGTTACGAATTATTATCCCCCTTCTGCAAAGCCTTCAAATACCGTCATGCCTCCGTCAATAAAAATACTGGCGCCGGTAATATAATCGGATGCATCTGAAGCCAGGAATACAGCAAGATTGGAAATATCCACCGGCTGACCGATCCGGTTATACGGAATAAGTGTCATAAGACTTGACAATGCTTGTGGTGTACTCCATGCGCCAGCATTGATAGGTGTTTGTACGGCACCGGGACAGATACTGTTAACCCTGATCTTTTTGTCTCCATATTCCTGTGCCAGGCTTTGCATAAACATTTTGATGGCTCCTTTGGACGATGCATAATTTACATGTCCGGCCCAGGGAATAAGTTCATGCACAGAACTCATACAAATTATTTTACCACAGGCAACAGATCTATCTTGTACAACCCCACGACGCAACATCTCTATTATAGCTTCCCGGGCACAAAGAAACTGACCGGTTAAATTTACATTGATTACTTTATTCCATTGGTCAAGTGTCATTTTATGAAAGGGAGCATCTCTTTGAAGTCCCGCATTGTTTACAAGAATATCAATAGTTCCAAATTCTTTGAACATGGCTTTATACATTGCCTTTACTTCTTCTTCATTACTAACATCAGCTTTCAACGTGATGGCTTTACTGCCAAAAGACCTGATCTTATCTGCTACCGCCTCGGCAGATGCGGGGTCAACTACATAATTAACTACAACATTGGCTCCCGCTTCTCCTAGTCCAATAGCTATGGCTTCACCAATACCAGAATTAGCTCCGGTGACGAGGGCGGATTGACCTTTTAAAGAATAAGATATCATAAGTTATTTTTTGTAAGGTTCTTTTAATTGGTAAGACCTGCAACCCTATTATATGCACCGGTTACATACCGTCCTTCGATCTGGCTTAGCAATAATTGTAACAACTCGTTATAATAGCGGGCCTGGTTGTCATAAAGATCATTTTCTCCAAGTATCAGGTCCTGGTTATCTGCTACCCCATTTATAAAAGCCTCCTGGAGTAAATAAATATTATTTTCTGCCAGTCTTAAATTCGCTTCTGCAAATAAGAATCTTTCCTTTGAATTTTTTATCTGGTAAAAAACAGTTTGCTTTTCATTTTCAAACTGGTTTGTAAACTGATCAAAATAATTTCGGACCTGCGATGCCTGCAACTTTTTTTGTTCTATGGCCCTGTTCACATCCATGCCATTGAATATAGGTACCAAAACATTGACACCAATGTAGGAATAAGGTTTCCATCTTTCGCCCTGGAAAATTTTTCCAACACTGTTAGCCGCAGGAGTAAAACCCAGGGCACCATCAGCGCCGATGCTGATCTGCTTTCTCGAACGCTCCAGTTTAATTGATTCATCAGCCAATGCAATCTGAGTTCTTAGGATCTGGCTTTCGATTCGTTTTGCCGGATCACCCAACAAGAGTTCCTGCATGATGGGATCCGTTGCGCTTATAATTTGTGGTATAGAAAATGCGTCGGTAAGTATCATACTATCTTTTTCCAGGTAATTCATCTGGAACTGCAATCCAAGCATTGCTTCCGCATAGCTATTGCGAACATTTGCCAATTCACTTTTCATTCTGTTCCCGGTAACTTCCACACGATTCACCTCTATTTTTATACCGGCACCTTCTTTGAATTTTATGCGGGTAAGTTCTATTAATGTATCAATACGAATAATATTTTGTTGAAGAAAAGTTGCCTGCACTTCCAGTAATTTGCAGGCACTATAAGCTTTATAGATCCCGGTGACAAGGTTAATTTTAAAATCTGCTATTTCCTGCTGCTGCAGTATTCGATTTTGCGAAGCAATATTATAGGTATTACGGTAAGAAGGATCAAAAATAAGCTGGTTAACACTCAGTGTAGGGAACCAGGAATTGTTATAACCTGTGGCAATCGCATATGGTTCTCCAGGAGGGACAGTTGAAGGAGCAAGAGGTGTTCCTCCTTCAACAAGCAGGTTCCTCTTACTGATATAATATTGAAATGCGGTTCCGAAATTTACTCTCGGATTATAGAGTCCAGTGACCCTTTTTATATCCAGGTCGCTGATAGCAGTATCGGTTGATGATGCCTGCAGCAAGGGGTTATGCGCAAAAGCGTATTGCACACATTGCTCTGCCGAGAAAGTTTTTTGTGCATGCAATACGTGTGACGCGGATAAAAATAATATCACCAAATAACAATTAAGTTTTTGGAGATACAACTTTTGCATTTTCATTCGTTTTATTTTTGAATGTAAAAAAATCAATAAGCATGCGGTAATTCTGCATTACCCATAAAACAAAAATTACGGCGATCAATACGAAGCATACAATAACTGCCACCTGGAACACCTGGCTCATACTTTTAAAAAAGGCCTGCAATTTTATCATTCCGGTCATGCCGTTTACGGCTGCCTGGTACGCTGCATCTGGGTCGTAACCCTTACTTGCATAAAATGACTGCAACGCATTAAATCTTTCCATGAACGGTGCATTTGAAGGATCTGCATACCGGAGCATCGAATTAAAATTTCTTACTCTTCCAAAATCCAGGATGCGGCCAATATCTACTGCAGTAATAGCAATGCCCATCAAAAAAGCAACAGATCTGAAATTCGCAACTTTTCCGGCCTGGTTTGGAGGTACAGCTTTAATAGCAATTACAATTACCGAAAGCGCAACCATACCTGCACCCATCATTCCAACTAGCGACGGGGAAACAATATTATTAAAACTAAATTCAGTGTTCAGTTTTGAAAATTCATAAGCTGTAAATGCTATGCAAAACAGCCCGGTTATCATTATCCAATAAGCACTTATTTTTTTTACTATCAGGATAAAACTGACCACTAATGAAATAAAAATTATAAGTGCCAGGAAATTGATAAAATGAAAGATATCTTTCATCGGCATTTGTAAAATACCTCCCAGCATTTTAGCCAGCATGGTCAGTGTAAATACAAATAGCGAACCACTGAGGAAAGAAATGATGATGGTGATGGAGAAAGCGGGGTACTGCAATAACCGTGTATCGAATAATGGTTTTTTATGTATAGCCCCGCGGATCAATAATACTACTGCTGAAATAATAACTATGATAAGTGATATAAGGATCTTTGGATGACTGATGCCCTGGTATTGTTGCCTGTACATGAAAACAAATAAGATAGAAATAATTAATACCGAAAAAGGGATCAGGCTAAGCCAGTCTTCTTCAATCTCCTCATTGTTTTCAGAAACAGGCACAAAAAAGAAAGCTGCTATTATCACAAACA
>DASUTO010000219.1:0-2673 GCA_036374555.1 Chitinophagaceae bacterium | reverse complement strand
ATTTTCGACAGACAAACCGGGCAATGCGGCAAAATCCGGTGCGAGGTCATATAACAGATCATAACGGGTTTTAATCACTACATCATATTGCTGGCCGGTTTCCTCTTCGCGTATTTTGAGGAGTTTAAAGGCTCCTAGTTGTGAATATAGCATCGAACACATCCCTGCCAATGGAGTCAAAGATCTGATTCCAAGTTCAGGTTCTTCAAACTGACGGCTTGCTTCAATCTGATATCCTGCAGGAGCATACATTGAAATAAGTTCCGCTTCATCAACCAATGGAGGTAATACGTTATTCTTTTCATTCGTTTTCCACCACGCAGGTGATAGTGATTCCTTTACATCCCATGTATGACAAAAAAAATCTACATCACCCGTCTGCAATAATTCTCTTTTTAATTTCTCAAACGAAGCATGCGTATCCTTATAACTTCTTAAATGGCCAAATAAAACAACACCAATTCTCATAGAATACTCAAATCAAAATTTTTCATCTGACCATGACGGCCGAAATAAGCTTCTGAACCCTTTTTGATCGATCAGGTACTTACGGCCAAAACCAGCAATATTTTCCACTGAAAATTCCACATCGCATACTCCGTATGGAACTATCAGTCGCAAAGTATGGATACCGATATCGAACTGTATCCTGTAACTTCCCTGGGCTAATGTATTAGGTGGAATGATAAACCGTTTTACAAATTTTCCCATCGGGTGACTTTTGTTTTCAAGGTTAGTATCTGCATCGTCAAAGAGGGTATACGCTAATTGATACTCGAATTGTGAATAGAGCCAGAAACCAAGAATCATTCCATAAACCGGTTTCAGCACCTCCCCTTCTATTTCAACTACAATTGGCCGGTGTGTGTAAAAACCAGCGATCTCGTCCTGGCAAAAAACTTTCGTTTTATAAATTCTTATATGTTCATCGCCTTCGTTTCCTTTCCATTCCGTCAAGTGGTTTTCTGAACCTTCCTTTGTGTATTTTGCAAGTACATCTTCAATATCACCTTGCAATTGCAGTTGCCCTTGTTTCAGGTAAATTCCTTTATTACATAAGCTTGATAAAGCCATTAAATTATGACTTACAAATAAAACGGTTCTTCCTTCACTATTACTTACATCCTGCATTTTTCCCAAACATTTTTTTTGAAACTCCGCATCGCCAACCGCCAGCACTTCATCAACAACAAGAATTTCTGGTTCGAGGTGTGCCGCTACAGAAAATGCCAATCGCACATACATGCCGCTGCTATATCTTTTGACCGGTGTATCTAAAAATTTTTCAACGCCGGAGAAATCAACGATCTCATCAAACTTTCTTTTTATCTCCATACGACCCATACCCATGATAGCGCCGTTCAGAAAAATATTTTCACGACCAGTAAGTTCGGGATGAAAACCTGTTCCTACTTCAAGTAAACTTGCCACACGACCTTTGATAAAAACCCTGCCGGTAGTGGGCTCAGTGATCCGGCTCAGTACTTTTAATAATGTGCTTTTACCGGCGCCATTTTTTCCGATGATACCAACACGATCTCCTTTTCTGATTTCAAAATTCAAATCCTTTAAGGCCCAAAAATCCTCCACCTCATCGCCTTCCACCACTTCCTGGCCGCTGACTAATTTTCTTGTCCTGGAATAAAAATTATGAACATGCTGCAGCATCTGTTCCCGGAATGTTTTATAGCCAGCCTTTCCCTTGTGCCCGATAATATATTTTTTACCGAGATTCTCCGTTTTGATTACAGTTTCCGACATTTAATTCTGGATCATTTTATTTTTCAAATCTGCATCTATACCATTTATCCTTCGTAAATATTTAAGCAATTTTCTTTACCAGGTAATTCGGATTTCTTGCAACGATCTCGTACCTCCCGCTTTGCCTGATTTCCTGTATTACCTTTTTTACTTCCCATGATGAAAAGTCGCCGGAATCATCAAAAAGAATAAAGCCGCCTTTTTCTAACCAACGGTCCGAATTCTCAAAATCACGTTTGGCAAATTCATACGAATGATTGCCATCAATAAAAGAAAAACTTATTGGACCACCTAAAGTGATTGTCCGTCCAAAGACATCCTGTACAACCGCTTTATTCTGCCATAATTCAAAAAATTCATCAGAAAAAACCTCTATTGTATACGGAAGCTTGTTCTTACTGAAAAAGGAAACATTTCTTTTAAATGTTTCCTTTACAAATTCTTTATAATCTTTATGGAGCATATTACTTCCTGAAAGTAAAGCGTTTTCATTTTCGCCGCCTTCAAAGATCCATTTGTCACTTGTAATTAATTTATTGTTCTTGTTGAATTTTTCAAGGTAAAATGAAATGATATTCGTAGATAACCCGCAAAAAGATCCAATCTCGATGATCGGGTTATTGGAGGGCAAATTCTTAATAGCGTATTCAAAACAATACAAGTTACCTCTATCAAGCATTCCCGCATTGGCGTAGGTTAACCAATTCAGATAATCTGCGTGTTCATGTTTCTTGTATGTTTTCCGTTGAAGATACTCTTCGATCATGCGTTTGATCTGCATATAGGAATTTATTTGAATTGTTTTTGAATGATTAAATAAACTGGTAAGGAAAGCCCGAAATGATCGTTATATTTTACTTCGGGTCTGC
Organism: Chitinophagaceae bacterium; assembly: GCA_036374555.1. Taxonomy (GTDB): domain Bacteria; phylum Bacteroidota; class Bacteroidia; order Chitinophagales; family Chitinophagaceae; genus VBAS01. The sequence goes on along the minus strand of DASUTO010000219.1, from coordinate 43 downwards.
GCTTTGAGTTACTATTCAGACATCCTGTTAAATAAGTTTCAGT
>DASUTO010000218.1:0-26793 GCA_036374555.1 Chitinophagaceae bacterium | reverse complement strand
CACCGACCAAACAGCTACGCTTGATATTAAAATGAAAGTGGATGTTGGTGAAAGGAAAAGAACCGGCCGGAATATAATTGGCTACTTAGATAATGGCGCAGCAAGAACAGTTGTACTCGGCGCACATTACGATCATTTAGGGTATGGTGAAGACAACAATTCAATGTTGCGTACAGGCGAAAAAGCAATTCACAATGGAGCTGATGACAATGCAAGTGGTACGGCCGCATTGATCGAACTCGCAAGAATTTTGAAAAATACAAAACAGAAAAATAACAATTACCTGTTTATTGCCTTCTCTGCAGAAGAGCTTGGATTAAACGGTTCTAAATTTTTTACAGAACACCCGACCATCGATTTTACTAAAGTCAATTACATGATCAATATGGATATGGTGGGAAGACTGAACGACAGCAGCCAGACAGTAACGATCGGGGGTTATGGAACTTCACCGCAATGGAGTACCCTGGTCGAGCCGAACAATAAAAAAAATCCTTTTGTGATCAGGATCGACAGCAGTGGAACGGGTCCAAGCGATCATACATCTTTTTACCGCAAAGATATTCCTGTTTTATTTTTCTTTACTGGTTTGCATACAGATTATCATAAACCAAGCGACGATGCTGATAAAATAAATTATATCGGCGAAACAAAGATCATCAATTATATCAGCGGCATTGTGCTTTCTCCAACTGCCACCAATCAAAAACTAGCATTTACAAAAACAAGAGAAACACAAACTACTTCTTCCTTGCGCAGCGGCAGCGTAACAATGGGAGTAATGCCCGATTATACCTATTCTGGTGCAGGCTTACGTTGTGATGGAGTTACAGATGGAAGACCAGCACAAAAAGCAGGATTGAAAGCTGGCGATATTATTCTTAAAGTGGGCGATCACAATATTAGCTCGATGGAGAGCTATATGCAAATGCTTGGAAAATTTCAAAAGGGAGACAAAGCAAAAGTGAAATTCAAAAGAGGCAACGAAGAAATGGAAACGGAGGTTCAATTCTGATTTATTAAACAGAAACAAGCTGCTTTGAGTAAACTCATTTTAGATACACAGGACATTACAGATGGTTTTTTTGAAGATACCCGCCTGCTTGGCATTATGGCACCCATGAAAGATTACCAGTTTTGCTGGCAACTAAACAACATACTTGGAGTTGATTTCCGGGTAAACAACGAGATCGAAATTCAGTTAAAGAAAAAGAACAGGAATTACTTTTTTGGCTTGTACGAGTATCATGAACCTTCTACAGCGCTGGAACATTATATATACAATAATCAATTCGACGGCGAATATCTTTTACCCGAATTCAAACATCTTGATTTTTTATGGCTGATGAAAGGCGATATTGTGACTGATGAAATGCTGCAACAGCAAACTGAAAACATCAGATCAATTAATGGCGTACAATTGGTAATGGAACTGACCAATGAGAAGATCAGGAATAAGGAACATCTTGTTTTTTAAACAAAATTTTTGAAATTATGTGGAAGGAAACTGACAATAAACTATACAAGAAATTTACGTTTAAGAACTTCAGTGAAGCATTTGCCTTTATGACAAGAGTTGCTATTGAAGCAGAAAAAATGGATCACCATCCCACATGGACAAATACCTGGAACACTGTTGAGATCTGGTTGAATACCCACAGTGCAGGAAATGTTGTAACTGATAAAGACAGGGAATTGGCAAAGAAGGTAGACGGAATACTCAGTTAATTAGTTTGCATTTACTTATTTTTATAAGTAATGCAAATCACCGACACAATACTTATGGTCCGCCCTGCAGCATTTGGGGCAAATGAAGAAACTGCTGCAACAAATTTTTTTCAATCAGCAGGTAATAAATTAAATGGTCAATCTCTTCAGCAATCAGCATTGATAGAGTTTGATAATATGATTGAATTGCTTCGAAAGAAAGATATTAATGTTTTGGTGATCGATGATACGCCAACACCAGTAAAACCATCTGCCATTTTTCCCAATAATTGGTTGAGCACGTCACCCGAAGGGATCGTTTCTGTTTTCCCTATGTATGCCGCCAATCGTCGCCCTGAGAAGAGAGACGATATCTTAAAAATTCTTACTGAAAGGTTTATGGTAAAAGATCTGCAAGACTGGAGCGAATTTGAAGTGGAGGGAAAGTTTTTGGAAGGAACGGGGAGCATGGTGATCGATCATGAAAATAAAGTCATCTATACCTGTTATTCCCCGAGAACTGATGTATCGATACTGGAAAAATTTGCTAATGCCAATAACTATAGAGCCATTGTTTTTTTGGCAATAGATAAAAACGGGCACCCGGTGTATCATACGAATGTCATGATGACGCTTGGTGAAGATTTTGCCATCTTATGTGAAGAAGCTATTGAAGAAGAATGGGAGCTGATAGCGGTACGGCAATTATTGGAAAGTTCCGGTCACGCGGTGATAAGGATTACAAAAGAACAAATGCACTCCTTCGCCGGTAATATGTTGCAGGTAAAGAACGCTAAAGGCGGGAAATTTGTGGTGATGAGTCAAACTGCTTTTGATTCATTGAATAAAGAACAAAAAGAAGAATTGTCTGCAAGAAGTGAATTATTGCCCATCCCTATTCCTATAATTGAACAAACAGAAGGCGGCAGCGTAAGATGTATGATGGCGGAGATTTTTTTGGAGAAAAAATGATTTAACTCCTGTTTTTAAGTAACTCCAAATGATGCTCGTTATGATGAATTGTAAAATAGAGCATCTCTCTCAACGTTACTTTTCCCAATAAAGGATGCGGAAGAATATAAATGTCAAGATCTTTTTCACTTTGTCTTTCAACCTTTGCGATCAGTTTTTGTTTTTGCGAAGTGTATTTTTTTATTAACTCATCTTTCTTTTCGAAGCTAATAAATGGAGGGATAAAAGGTCCGCTTGCACGACCGCCTGCCGCAAGCTTAGCTTTATATTTTGCCACCAGTTCATCAAAGGTTTTTGAGGGACGATTCGTTTTACCAAACATAATCCGCAAGGCAATTTTTGGTAAGCCATAAGCAGTCTGCAATGGTTTTATAGCACGAATAAGATGATCGAGGTTTTGCCCTGCACTCCATTTATTATTTGGAGTTGCTTCAAATTGTTCTTTACTCAATGGAGTAATGTAATTGTTGAATGCATCAACCTTTTCGTTTAATGCAGAAATGATCGCTGGCTTGTCGTGAATTTGCATGACTATTTTTTTACTTCTATCATCTTCTCTCCTTTCGTAACAAATTCTCCGATCGGCTCAATAAAATTCTTCAACCCGAATTTCCCCATCAATGCAATTACCTCCTCTTTCGCATCTTCCTTTACACTAAATAATAATCCTCCATTCGTTTGCGGGTCAGGTAATAAAGTAAATGCCTCCATTACATCTACTCCTTTTTCAAATCTTACTTTATCATGGTAACCGTTCCAGTTTCTCGTCGTAGCATCAGGAAAAATCCTTCGTCTAATAAAATCTTTTACACCATCTACAACAGGAATTCTATTATAAAAAATTTCTGCACTCAACTTGCTGCCTTCGGCCATTTCTATTAAATGTCCAAGCAAGCCAAATCCTGTTACATCGGTCATTGCGGCCACTCCATTTATTTTCCCCAGCTCTTCTCCTATCTTATTGAGTGCTGTCATTTGTTCTGTTATTATTTGCAAGTATTCTTCTTTCAGCAATCCTCGTTTTTGCGCTGTTGATAAAATGCCAACACCAAGGGGTTTTGTAAGAAAGATCAGATCGCCTTTTTCCGCTGTATTATTCTTTTTCAGGTTTTCTTTATTGACGATACCTGTAACAGCCAGGCCAAAAATTGGCTCAGGCGAATCAATACTATGTCCGCCTGCCAGAGGAATGCCTGCTTCATTACAAATTGTTCTTCCACCATCAATGACTTTTTGAGCAAGCTCAATTGGAATTTTTTCAACCGGCCAACCTAATATCGCGATTGCGAGAAGTGGCTTACCCCCCATTGCATACACATCGCTGATTGAATTAGCTGCCGCAATTCTTCCAAAATCAAAAGCATCATCAACGATGGGCATGAAAAAATCAGTAGTCGAAATAAGAGCCATGCCATTTTCAAGATCATAAACAGCGGCATCATCCTTACTGCTGTTGCCAACAAGAAGGTTTTTATTAGCCGGAATGGAAATATTGCTTTTTAGTATCTCGTCTAAAACCATTGGTGCGATCTTACAGCCACAGCCTGCACCATGAGAATATTGCGTCAGCCTGGTTAATTCCGCGTTTGTCAGCTCATTATTCATATCTGACAAATCTCGGTATAACCCGGGAATTCTTTATTTGGATTTTCTGCGCAGGACTATTGCGGCATTTCTATCAAGGTCTGCTTTGAAACGAACATAAAAAATTTCTTCGCCGTCTTTTATTTGTAGGAGGCCAGTGTTCGGAGGATATTTTCCCAGATTGTCCGCATATAATACTACAAGAAGGGAATCGCTTTCGTTTTGTGGAACGTAAAATGTTTTTCTGAATGCTGAAGATCTCAATCCTTGTTTTTCTATAAACAGTTCATCATTGATGATTACACTCACTGTGTCACCATCCACTTCGCCGTTGTCATACAAAGCAATTGACAGGCTATCATTTTTAAAATATATAGTTTCTGAAGGAACAGAGACCCTTCCGTCAACCAATGAGGCGGCAGGTTTTAATTGCCTTTTTCTTCTTAAGTCCTGGAATTCATATTCTGCATCGACTTTATTCTGTGTCGATTTTTTATCCAACATTGCTACATCTTTCTTTTCATTCTGGTTCGGAGTGTTGCTTACAGAATTTGTACTGGTCGTCGTTACATTTTTCTTTTCGTTTTGATTCGGCTGATTATTAACGGTAACAACAGGTTTGTTATCTGCAAGTTTGCTTTCCTGTTTAGCAACAGGTACCTCCGGCTTTTTATCAACCGTGGTCGAATTAGTAGTAACAACATTTTTCTTTTCATTCGGATTGGATTGGTTATTGATGGCTATAGAAGTGGTTTTGTTATCTGGAACCTTCGTATCTGTTTTAACTGTATTTACGTCTGGTTTTTTCTCAACAGGATTTGTGTTTGTTGCAATGGCATCTTTCTTTTCGTTTTGATTCGTCTGGCTGTTTACCGCAGTTGTAGTCGTTTTATTATCCGGAAGTTTATTCTCTGTTTTAACTGTATTTGTTCCAGGTTTTTTCTCAACAGGATCTGTGTTTGTTACAACGGCATCTTTCTTTTCGGTTTGATTCGGTTGGTTGTTTACGGCAGTCGAGGTGGTTTTATTATCCGGAACTTTCGTATCGGTTATAATAACAGTCAGATCAGTATTCTTTTCCACCGGTTTTGTTTCAGTTGGTGTGACATTCTTTTGCTCCTCTTTTTTTACTGTATTTTTTGCGACAGCATTTTTCTCCTCTTTAACCTTTGTTGGCTTCTTTTCAGGAGTTGTTTCTTTCGGCTTATTAATCGCAAGTGTCTTTTGGAGATCAAGATCGCCAAGATGCTCATAGAGTTTTGATTTACTCAGATCCTTTTCCTCTTTAGTTTCCACCTTGCCCGAGATCGCATAATATCTTTTTGTAAGATTTGTTTTCCAGTTACCATCCAATCGCCAGGCGCTGTCAGAAGCATTTCTTCTTAAAGTATAAGTAACGAAAACTTTCTTCTCTGGTTTTTTAGGAAAGTTATGAGCGACCACTTCATCATCTTCCACTTCGCAGATATCGCCTTCCACTTTTCCTTTTACTCTTTTTACAATGTAATAAAGCGTATCATTTACAATGAAAGTTGAATAGACATAACCATATACTTTGCCATTATATTCGGTCAGGGCCATTTCAAAGGACTGGTCCTTACGTATCGTTGTACTATCATTTGATAAAACACCTGTATAAACGCCGTTCAAAGATTGAGCGAAACCAAAACAGGGAATAAAAATAAGAAGTAGGAATAGTTTAAGATTTTTCATGATACACAGGCTGTTGGACCAATTTTTTTGCATTTTCTGGAGTTACGGAACTACAATTTACTGTATGTAATAACGAATTTATGTTCTCCCGATTGTGCAGGGCTCTGGTATACCATTTATCGTAATATTTCAGCAAAATGCGGAAACTTTCGATTGTATTATCCTCGCTTAAAAATTCAATGGCTCTTTTAGCTTCAAGACTTCCCAGCCTTTCCTTTATTCTTATGATCGCATCGATCATTTTTTCCTTGTCTAAGGTGCCATATTCCTCAACAAGATGCTTAAGCCTCTCTTCAAAAGGAATATTAAGGAAATAAATAGGTGACCGTCGCATGGTATGCCACAAGTCATTAGGAAGGTTAATAAGACCAATTCGCTGACTTTCGTCTTCCAACCAGATCGGCGAATGTTTAATGATCAACTGTGGGTTGGAATTTCCATTATTGCTTTTTGATTCATAACGCAGGGCCCGTAACCGGAGGCTCAAAATATTTTCAAACATTTCCTGGGTCGGTTGTTTGGGTAATCCAATATTTCCAAACGCTGACCCTTTGTGTTTGGCAATATCTTCAAGATCGATCACTTGCTCCCCTTTTCTTTCTAACTCTTTGATCACTTCTGTTTTTCCTGCTCCTGTATAACCACCAAGGATCTTTAGTTCAAATGGAAGTTTGAAAGTATCAAGTACACGGGTTCTGAATTTTTTATAACCACCAATAAGAGTATAAACTTTAAAGCCATATACATCAAGCAGCCAGCCAACAGCACCACTGCGCATCCCCCCTCTCCAGCAATAAACAAGAATTGTTTTGGCTGAACCTTCAACCTTCAACGCTAGACCTTCAACTTCCTCTATCATCATTTTCATCTTCGGTGCAAAAAATTCAAGTCCGAGTTTGATGGCTTTTTCACGGCTCTCCTGTTTGTAAGCGGTTCCGACAATTGATCTTTCTTCATCTGAAAACAATGGTAAACTGTAGGCACCGGGGATATGTGCATGCTTATATTCGGCGGGGCTTCGAACATCAATTATGGTATAATGCTTTGATAGCTCGAGAAAGTATTCAATATTTATTTTTTCGATGGCCAGGGAAAAGGTTTAAAGTTTTCAAAAGAGATTATGAGGAAAATTAATAAAATAAAGGATAAAAAAAGAGTTCACCAGGTAGATGAACTCTTTTATATACAAATAATATGTTTAAATCAAGAAAATCTGCCTGCTGGCAGGCTGGTCCGTGGTTCTAGCCGTTCATACTCGCCAGAAACTCGGAGTTATCTTTCGTTCCTCTCATTCTCTTGAGCAACTCATTCATTGCTTCTTCGGTATTCATATCAGTGAGATAAACACGGAGCAGGTTCATGCGTTGCAATACTTCTCTTTCCAATAACAGGTCGTCACGACGTGTAGATGATGCGGTAAGATCAATCGCAGGATAAACTCTTCTGTTTGACAGGCGACGATCCAGCTGCAATTCCATATTACCGGTTCCTTTGAATTCTTCAAAGATCACCTCATCCATTTTACTTCCTGTATCAACCAATGCTGTTGCAATGATTGTAAGCGATCCGCCAAATTCAATTTTACGGGCAGCGCCGAAAAACTGTTTAGGCTTTTGCATTGCATTTGCTTCCACACCACCTGATAAAACTTTACCAGATGCAGGAGCAACCGTATTATGTGCACGGGCAAGACGTGTAATAGAATCAAGCAATATCACCACATCGTGTCCGCATTCAACCAGGCGTTTTGCTTTTTGCAATGCCATGGTAGAAACCTTTACGTGTTTCTCTGCCGGTTCATCAAATGTAGAAGCGATCACTTCTGCCTTTACGCTACGCTCCATATCGGTTACCTCTTCAGGTCTTTCATCTACAAGTACCACCATCAGGTAACATTCAGGATGATTTTTTGCAATTGCATTTGCAACCGCTTTTAATAACATCGTCTTACCTGTTTTTGGTTGTGCAACGATCAATCCCCGTTGACCCTTACCTATTGGAGTGAACAGATCCATTATTCTTGTTGAATAATTATCTGCGGCATCAAATAAGTTTAATTTTTCAAAAGGAAAAAGCGGCGTCAGGTAATCAAACGGCACACGGTCACGAACCTCTTCAGGTTTCTTATTATTGATAGTATCCACTTTCAATAATGCAAAATATTTTTCACCTTCTTTTGGCGGACGAACAGCGCCATAAACAGTATCTCCTGTTTTTAAGCCAAACAATTTTATTTGCGAAGGGGAAACATATACATCATCAGGCGATGACAAATAATTATAGTCGGATGAACGAAGGAAGCCATAACCGTCAGGCATCATTTCCAGCACACCTTCTGAAAGTATCACCCCATCAAATTCAATATTGAATACCTGGTCGCGACGGGGCGGATAGAATTTCTGTGCTATGTTAGGATCAATCGAAGGGGCACCTGTTTCAGAAGTGTTATTCGAAATACTATCAGAAACATTACCTGAATCAGAAGCGGTTGCTGGTATTTCTTCAGCAACATTGATCTCATTAATTTCTTCAGGCGGCGCATCTGTAGGCGTCTCATCACCTTTTTTACGGCCACGCTTGGGTAAATGTTTTTCTTCTCCTGCCGGCGGGGTTTCTTCAGTTACACGGGCTGGTTTTTTTAATGCGGGTTTTGGTCCGCCGATGCGGGAACTTTTTGCCATAGAATTATCATTATCGGGTTCTTCAACAATTGCCTCTTCTGTTGAAAGGCTTGTAGAGGTTTTTATAATGCGTTTGCGTTTATGTTTATCTTCTCCATCACCAGCTTTTTTCTCACTGGCCTTTATTGCCTGTCCATCAAGGATCTTATAAACAAGATCTTGTTTACTGAGCTTTTTAGCATTGGGTATCTTCAACTGCTCGGCAATATCGAGCAGTTCGGGAACGAGCATGTCGTTCAATTGCAGAATGTCATACATACAAAAAACTTGAGGTTAACCACATAATCTTGAAACACTGAACTTAATTGATTGGCCGGATCATCCTTTCCGGTAAAATTGATTAGCTATTTATTTTGAAATTTATGTTGAACGGAACCGAAGCAACGATGGACTGAATCTGAGGACGTACTTTACTTAACGGTTTTTCCGCTACAATATTAGTGCAAAATCCCAAAAATGCAAATTTTGATTATTGAGCTCACCTTAGTGCCTTGATTGGGCGACAATTGCAGAGTTTATCCAGAGCGAAGCGAAGGACACCTCAAGGGTTCTGTTCCCTGATGAATCTTATCTTTGCCCCCTTAAAAAATTACGATGTTTAACAAAAGAATGAGAATAAAGGAACTGCTTAACTCAGAACCGCAAGGCCAGGAAGTGATTGTAATGGGATGGGTACGCACTTTTAGAAACAACCAGTTTATAGCATTGAATGATGGTAGCACGAATAATAGCCTGCAAGTAGTAGTTGCTTTAGGAAAGTTTGAAGATGAATTATTGAAACGAATCACAACATCGGCATCTTTAAAAGTAACAGGCAATGTGGTAGCTTCATTAGGCAAAGGACAAAAAATGGATCTCAATGCAACATCAATTGAAATATTGGGTGATTGCGATGCGGAAAAATATCCGCTTCAACCAAAGAAACACTCACTTGAATTTTTAAGAGAGATTGCACACTTGCGTTTTCGTACCAATACTTTTGGCTCCGTATTTCGTATCCGCCATTCATTGGCATTTGCTGTTCATAAATTTTATAACGACAAAGGCTTTATTTACATGCATACGCCGATCGTTACTGGTAGTGATGCAGAAGGCGCCGGCGAAATGTTTCGTGTCACTACCTTACCATTTGATGAAGGAAAAAATAGAACACCAAGAAACGAAGATGGCTCGATCAATTTCAAGGAAGATTTTTTTGGAAGAGCAACGAACCTAACCGTAAGTGGCCAGCTCGAAGGCGAATTGGCAGCCACTGCATTTGGCGAGATCTATACGTTCGGTCCGACATTCCGTGCGGAAAACAGCAACACGCCACGGCATCTTGCAGAATTCTGGATGATCGAACCCGAAATGGCTTTTTATGATTTGGAAGACAACATGAACCTCGCAGAAGAGTTCATTAAGTACATCATTAAGCATGTGATGGAAAACAATCGGGAAGATCTCGAATTTCTTGCCCTACGTTTAACAGATGAAGAAAAACAATTGCCACAGGATAAAAGAAGTGAAATGGGCTTGATCGAAAAACTTGAATTTGTTCTCAATAATAATTTCGAACGCATTACTTATACCGAGGCAATAGAAATACTAAAAGAGAGCCCCTATAACAAGAAGAAGAAATTTCAATTTCCGATTACCGGTTGGGGTATGGATCTGCAAAGCGAACATGAAAGGTATTTAGTAGAAAAGCATTTTAAGAAACCGGTCATTCTTTCCAACTATCCTAAAGAGATCAAAGCATTTTATATGCGCCAGAATGATGACGGGAAAACTGTAGCAGCAATGGATATTCTTGCTCCGGGCATTGGCGAGATCGTTGGCGGCTCACAAAGAGAAGAAAGACAGGAGAAATTAGAACAACGAATGAAAGAAATGCATATTCCTATTGAAGAAATGTGGTGGTATTTGGATACAAGAAGATATGGCACTGTGCCACATGCCGGCTTTGGGTTAGGATTTGAACGTATGGTTCAGTTTGTAACGGGCATGAGTAACATCCGGGATGTGATCGCTTTTCCAAGAACACCGGGTAACGCTGAATTTTAAGCTAAGAGATTAAAGGAGAGAAAGAGGAAAAGAGGTTGGTAGTTCATAAATAAATTGAAAAGGAGATAAAGAGATTGAATTCATTCTCTTTGTCTCCTTTGCTCTTTCAACCTCTTAGCCCTTTATTCATGTACACACATTACCGGAACATGGGATTGTGTGACGAGTTGTTTTGTACTGCTTTGTTTAAACAAACTATCCAGCAATTTATGTTTCTTGGGTATCGTAATCAGCAGGTCAATGTTATTCTCCTCGGCAAACTCATTAATCCCATCTTCGATGTCAACATGATTAATAAAATGATAATTTGGATTCAGATCTTCCAACAATGTATGAAGCATCAATGACTCCTCAGGGGTTTCTGGTTTAAAATGCCTGTTTTCATAATCAACATTCAATACATGCAATTCTGCGCCGAATTCTTTTACCATGTTCTTGATAAATTTTATTGGTGTACTTTCTACCACCTTGTCAAAATCACATGCGAAGCCGATTTTCTTAATTCCGGTTCCATATTCTTTTCCGGGTGGAACAACTATAACTGGCCATGTAAGATGACGAATTGCTGTAAGAGTTGTGCTGCCAAATAAAACTCTTTCAACACCACCTGTACCCCTTGTTCCCATTATTACAGCAAACGGTTGAATGTGTTTACAAACGTCTTCGAGTTCATCAGACACATCACCCAGCCTGGCTTCTGTATATATTTTAATCTTTCCCGATGTGATATGTGTCAGGGCCTCTTTTATTTCCTGCAACTTTATTTCACTGCTATTTCTTAATTCTTCTGCTGATACCAATACAACAGGCACATCCGTCATTGAAACCGGAACCTGGTAAACATGCAATAGCATCAGGCTTGCATTAATATTAACCGCCATATCGGCCGCAAAATTCATTGCATTCGTGGCTATTGGCGAAAAATCGGTTGGGACAATTATCGTTTTCATGATGATGATAATTAGTGAAATAAATGTAGCACAAGAACCACGCCATGGCAATGACCTTCATCAGTAAAACTCATGATTGATATTATGGAAACGCTGATTCACAGCATCTAAAAGAAAACAGCATTTATGGCACAAATTGAAAATACCGCTACTATGCGGAAGGGACGATCTTTTTCTCATAACAACAAGAAGCATATGCTAAGAATTGATATGACGCCAATGGTAGATCTTGGCTTTTTGCTGATCACATTTTTTGTCTTTACAACTACTATGTCAACGCCAAAAGCTACTGACTTGTTTATGCCGAAGGACGATATCAATCATCCGCAGCCATTACCTAATAGTCTTGCATTAAGTTTGTTATTGGATGATAACAATAAAGTTTTTTACTACAGTGGAGATTTCAAAGAAGCCGTGAGTGAAAACAAGATTGGTGAAACCAATTATTCCGCATACGAAGGCATTGGAAAAATAATCAGGCAAAAACAAAAGGACCTTGATGACAGCGGTAAATTCACAGATGGAAGAAAAGGATTGATGTTACTGATAAAACCAACATCAAAATCTGTTTATGACAATGTTATTGATGCATTGGATGAAGCCGTGATCAACGATGTGAGAAAGTATGCAATTGTTGAACCTATTAAGGAAGAGATCGATTATATCAAAACAAAACACCATTAAGGGATTAATTCTATTTCATAAAAATTTGAATTGGCTCTTTTCTCTGTATGTAAAATTATGGAGCCGGATAAGAATTTTTGATAAGCATTGACCTCGTGATCGTATAGCATTAATATGAGAATAGTTTTTGTTTTCACCTTCACCGTGCTATTCTTTAAAATTTTTGCATCAGCAATACCAATATAACCATGATAAGTGGCGAGATAAGAATAAAAATCGTCTCCCGAAGCCCCGGCCCAGATCTCATGACCCGGGTATTTATCTTTTATGTTTTCTATCAATGAAATATAATACGCGTAATCCTGCTCCCGATAAACAGCGGATTTATACTTTTTAAAATTTAGCGCCACCTTGCTATGAAAATAAATATTATGGGTAATCTCGATAAACAACAATAAAAAGCAAAGACTCACAAAAATTTTTACAAAAAGATTTTTAATATGGATCCTTTCAGCGTAAATAAAATACCAGGAGAGAAAAGCTATTTGAAAAAACAAAACAGCGAATGCAAAATACCGCGGCTCATAAACATAGTTCCAATTAGTGGTAAATCCGGCCTGCGTTTTATAAGTAAGCGACATATAACCCAGTAAAGCAAAAAGGCCGGCAGAACCGAATGCGCCAAGTAATAAGAACAATTTTAAGGAAGAGGTATTCTCAAAAGTTTTTTTACGAAATAAAATATTTAAAAAGTAAATCAATAATGAAATAACGGTAAGTGCATTTATTATCTCAAGCCATCGCATAGAAGTTTTGAAAGGAATGCCGGCAACATGAATTGCCTGGCTTGTTAGAAAAGCAATGTTTATAAATGAAGAAGGCACAACCGGGAACCAATGCACAATATTCCCTGGATAAAAACCCCTTTCGGTTGGAGTAGCATACCCCGCATAACCTGTTAGTAGTTTCATTAAAATAAAAAAAGCAACAGTGAACAGGCTAGTAAATACAAAAACCAACCAGCCTTTTCTTTTTAACAATACATCTTTCTTTATTAGACCAATAAATAAGACCCCTGCAATAACTGACAATGAAATGGCTGGGTAATTATATCTGAAAAGACAAGGGAGGAACAGAAAGAATGAAACAAGTATGCTTTCCTTAATTGAAATATCTTTTGATAGAAGCAACTTTATGAGCAGGCTGAAACCTATAAGAAATAAAACAATGGAAATAGAATCTGTTGGTAGTGATTCATTAATAAAAGTGTATTCAAAACAACCAGCAATCAGCGTCATTATATTGATAGCGGCAACAGGCAAACCGATCTGGCGGCATATTTTTCTAATAATGAATATCAGGGCAACACAAGAAATTATATCCAATGAGGTGGTGGCCCAATAAATATTATAATTAAACAATTTTAAAAAAGGGGCAAGCACCAGTGGATAGCCCGGTGGCCACAATGGTGTAAAATCATAAACAGGTGTTATCGTATTTGAGGTAGAATATTGGTAAACTGCGAGGCCCTTTCCTTCCAGCAAGTTTTTACTTTGCAATACAAGAAACATTTTGTCGCGGCCATAATATGAAACGAAAAGGACATTAATTATTCTTGTAGCAATTGAAAGAAAAATAATTATAAGTGATACGTAACGTTTGGAAAGAAAAGAGATCAGTTTGTTCATAAAAGATCAAAAATAAACTACAATTTTTTAAGGGCTTAGTTCTTCAAAGTAAAACACGGTGCCCGCCATTCTAGTCAATATGACCGGCTTTCTTCTTTCGAGGTAATCTTTCATCACCCAAACGTCGGTTTCGTGTATCGGAAATAATAAAATACTTTTTTTCTCAACTGTGAGATCGATCTTATTAAGACTTGTATAATCAAAGATCGCTTTATAGCCAAGCTCAGAGGCATTATGTAAAAAAGACTGATCCGAAGCGCTGATCAATATTTCCTGTTCTGGATATTTTGCCTCTAATCCTTTTAACATTTGCGGGAATTGCACATAATCTGCAACCCGATCTTTCATGGCCATGACATCATTATGCCGGGTCAAAATTTTTGCATTATAATACACGCCATGAAGCACTTCTATAAATAAGAGAAGTGCCGCTGTAAATAGTATGCATTTAAAAATAAAACTTTTTGAGAATGACTTATAAAATGATAAGAAAAGCAATATTAAAATGGGAAGAAAAATATATATGAAAGCAAAGTAGCGACTTTCATAATTGTAATTCCATAAATAGATACCATACAGCTGGGGCTTGTAGGTGAGGGCAAAATAGGCAAGTAAAGAAAGGATACAAAGAGAAATGGCGGTCCCGCTCATAATAAAGATGGAACTTTTGTTTAATTGAATTCGTTTAAATAAGAACCATCTTAATAATTGAAAGACCAGGAATAAGAAGAAAATAACATTAACTACCTCAAAAAAGATAAAGGCATCAATATAATTAATGCCGGTTACTTTAGCTATCAACTGAGCAGCAAAATCAATATTAATGAATGCGGCAGGAATATAGGGATACCAGTGTATAAGCTGATCAAAAAATATTCCCCTACCCGTGTCTATTACATAAAGTGAATTTCCATTTAGCCAGCATGAAAGAGATAACATGAGGATTATAAAAGAAACTACAAAGACAAACAGCCAGGTGCCCGTATTTCTTAATGCCTTGTTTTTATAAAAAACTCCGAAAGCAATAATTATTATGGGAAACAAGACTGATACGGGCAAGTACATGTACCGAAAAAATGAAGGAAGAAAGAAGATAAAACCATATAAGAGAAGAGTGACCAGTTTTTTTCTCCCCGGCTTTTCTATTATGTCTACCAGTATAGATAATCCGAATAGGATAAATGTTAATCCAATGGTGTCGGAAGATGTGCCAGACATGAAAAAAGTATACTGTGTGCAACCTGCGATCAACGTAAGAATATTGTTTAGTGCGATGGGCAATCCGGCTTTTTTTCCTACTGATCTTACGGCAATAACAAAAAAAATACATATTACTATGTCAAGTGCCAGCAATGCCTTGTATTCATCATTGTTGAACAATTTTAGAAATGGCATTATTATAAATGAAACCCCGGGAGCAAATAGTTGCGTTGTATCAAATACCGGTGTATTAAGATCGGCGGCAAAATATTTTGTGACACCCAGGCCTTTTCCTGCAAGAAAATTTTTAGCAAGAGTAATTTGCACCCGGGCGTCTCTTCCAATTATCGAATAAAGCGTTGCAAAAACAATCCTGTTTGCAATTGCAAAAATTATACAAAAAACAGTTGCATATTTTGATTCCAATATTTGAATCAATCGTTTCATTCCAACGGTTGATTTTGAAAATAACTCTTAATGCGCTGACCGATATTTTCCCTGACATTCATATAGTATAAATTAATATCCCCAACATGATAATTCTTTGTCGAGTACAAAAAACTCCATGGGAATTTCGGCCGCTTTACCCAAATCACCCCCTCATAGATCTGTGCGTCAGTTGTTCGTTTATAAATTTTATTGAATTTAAACAATACGCTTCCTCTATTCAATTTTTTGTGTGCATATTCATGGTCTGTTTTCCATGTAATAGGATTTGTTACCAACGAAAGTTCTTTTTCAGCTTTTACATAAGGGGCTTTATATCCTTTTCTAAAAGTTCGCCACCCACAAGCGCAACCTGTTTGGAGAGAATCTTGACACATTTTCAATGAAGAAAAGGAATTCTTCGGAATTGCCATGCCAACTATATATGCCGCCACCAATTGCTTATGCAATGGCTTGTTTTCAAAAAAATCTTTTAGTAATCGTAACGCATGAGTAGTGCCCTGGCTATGAGAAGCAATAATAATGGGTCGTTCGTGATTATAATTTTTCAAATAATATTCAAAAGCGGTTTTTACATCGTCGTATGCAAGATCAAAAGCTTTTAATGCTGCTAACGTGTCTTTTGGGAAATAAGCACTGATATGTGCTTCGCGAAAACGAGGTGCATAAATTCTTGCATGCTGATTAAAAGCACTTGCCTGGTATAAAATGGTGGAATAATCCGTTTTTGCATTTAAGTATGCATCATCGATATCAGCATTCAAACTGCGGTCTTTTAATTCCATCGTGTAAATGGTAGGATGCAAAAAGAAAACATCAACGAGGGAATCTCTTTTTTCTTTTCTAAGAGGTTTAGGGATGCTGTCTGAAGGATCCCATTTTAACGGGTGAGCAGCCCAATAGTTCAGATTTGAAAAGTCGGGTTTTTTGTCTTCACTTTTAAACTGGTAAAGATTTTTATAGGACTGATATTTATCCGAACAGGAAGAAAAAAGCAATAAAAGAAGAGAACCGATAAACAAATAGCGGATGCAAGGGAGTTCAAAAAACGTCGATTTTTGGTCTTTCATCATTATAATAGTCCGGCTATCAAAGTCGGAAATTTATTTTAAAGAAAGATAAATACGTGATAGAAGTATGAAAATAAGCTAATTAAGTCTAAAAACATCTACAAATAATCCGCCACAACCTTAAAAACACGAGTACTATGTTTTGTATAGTACCAAACATCACCTTATCTTTGGTCCAGGAAAAGAAAAAAGCGAAAATGAAAGCAAATCTCAGATACCTGGTTTTATCTCTCCTGCTAACAGGAATGGTTAACCTGGTAAATGCACAATCTGCAAAGGATACTTTATACAAAGAGATTGCTCGCATGGATAGTGTCGTGTTCCATGCTTTTAATGCAAGGGATATCGAGAAGTTTAAGTCTTTATTTACTGAGGACCTTGAGTTTTATCATGATAAAGGTGGCTTGACGAATTATGAACATACCATAAACTTCATGAAAGAGACTGCAAAAAATAATAATGGATTAAGAAGGGATTTGGTGAAAGGAAGTCTGGAAGTTTATCCGATACCGGGCTATGGCGCCATGGAGATCGGTACCCACACTTTTTGTCATTTGGAAAATGGCAAACAAAACTGCGGCACTTTTAAGTTTGTTCACATTTGGCAAAAGAAAAATGGAGAATGGAAAATTACAAGAGTAGTGAGCTATGATCATTGATTGTTTTAGATAACGAACCTAAATATTAATAAAGAAAAAGACGATTTATGAATATTGAAAACACACAGAGTCAGATGAGGAAGGGGATTTTGGAATTCTGTATACTTTCCATCATTCGTCGGGGTGAGGCTTATCCAAGTGATATTGTGGAAGAGATGAAAGCAGCCAATCTCCATATCTTAGAAGGAACTTTATATCCCCTTCTTACCAGGCTAAAAAATGCAGAGATGCTTACATATCGTTGGGTAGAAAGTAATTCGGGACCTCCCCGCAAATATTTTTCTCTTACTGAAAAGGGAGAAGCATTTTATAAAGAGCTCCAGCAAACCTGGCAAGAGCTTGCCAATGGGGTAAATGCATTAACATCCAATCACCAACCAACCAACTTATAACTTCAACCACAAATTTTTTGCAATGAAAAAGATTATTAACATAAACCTGAGTGGCAGAGTAGTACCAATAGAAGATTCTGCCTATGAGAAATTACAGGAGTATATTGAAAGTCTTCGCCGATACTTTGCCAATGAAGAAGGTCGCGATGAGATCATCAATGATATTGAAAGCCGCATTGCAGAGTTGATGAGTGAAAAAGTTCGCAAAGGCGCCGATAGTATTACCGATACTGATGTAAATGAAATTGCAAACTCAATGGGGCGCCCTGAAGATTTTGAAGGTGAAGAAATAAAAGAGCAATCATATGCTTCATCAGCTGCCTCAACAGGAGCAAGTCAGCAATCAACACAAGCACAAGCCCCGCCCAAGACAAAACGTGGATTGTACAGGGATACAAGCGATAAATTTATTGGTGGTGTTTGTAGTGGCATCGCAGCCTATCTGAATGTTGATCCGGCAATTGTAAGGATTTTATTTGCCATCATCACATTCGGCGGATTTGGTTTAGGATTTATGGCGTATATCATTTTGTGGATCGTGTTACCAGCTAAAGATGTGGAAGGATATGCAGGTAAGAGATTATTCCGTAATCCGGAAGGCAGAATGATTGGCGGTGTATGTAGCGGTCTTGGTGCTTATTTTAATAAAAGTGCGGTGGGCATCAGGTTAATATTTCTTGCACCTATACTATTAAATGTATTGATAAATATGCTGGATGGTTTTGGAGGAAGAGGCGGGTTTATATTTTTTCCAAATATTATCGCCGGTTCATTGACCAGCACATTTATTATAGCCTATATTATTTTATGGATCGTATTACCCGAAGCAAGAAGTGCTTATGAAAAAATGGAAATGCGTGGTGAAAAAGTGGACGTAAATACTATCAAACAAAATGTACAGGATAGGGCGAAAGATTTTAGTGAAGAAGTAAAATCAACTGCACAAAATTTTTCAACAAAGGCAAAAGAATTTTCAGAAACAAGAGGAAAAGCATTTGCTTCCGAAGTAAGACAGGTGGCAAAACCAATCGGAAGTGGTCTTGGTCATGCAATAGGCGTGCTGTTCAAGGTTTTCTTTTTATTCATTGCCGGTGCGATAGCCTTCGGATTGTTTGTTGCTTTAATGGCAATAATTTTTGGAGGGGTAGCCTGGTGGCCAGTAAATGATTACCTATGGACAAACCGCTGGCAACCAGTATATGCCTGGGGAACATTGATCCTGTTTCTTGGCGTTCCATTAATTGGTTTTATCGTTTGGTTGATCAGAAGAATTATCGGGATAAGATCAAGAAGCAATTATCTCGGTTGGATCTTCGGCGGATTATGGACCCTAGGTTGGGTATCTGTTATTATGCTTGTATCGACCGTAGTAAGAGAAACCCGGTATTTTGAAGATGCTGAACCTGTAACTATTCCGGTTACACAACCTGCAAATAAAATGACGGTGTTGGTTTCTCAACCAGTACTCGAATTCACAGACAAGGCATGGTGGGTCGATACTGATTCTGAGGGATGGAACATAAACGAAGATTCTTTAAAACTTTCATTTGTTGATTTCACAGTTGAAAAAAGTAACGATGCAGACTATCATGTAATACTGGTTAAGAAGAGCATGGGCAGATCGGTAACTGATGCAAAAACAAGAGCCGGCCAAATCCAGTATAGCATTTCAAGCATTGACAGCATACTTGATATTGGAAACGGGTTTGCAATCAGCAAAAACAGCAAATACCGGGGTCAAATGATAGAATTAAAAATACAAGTGCCGGTCGGCAAAAAATTAAGATTTGATGAATCTGTAACAGACAAGCTTAACCCTGTTGAAGTAAGAATGAGAGACAGGAGAAGCAGGCTTCGCCGGGCCAGGATCGATATGGATTATAATGATTGGTTTGAATACAGAACAAATGTAGACTATGTAATGACAGATAAAGGAACTCTTGTCGATCCAAACAGGCCGGTTGAGACGTCCTCTTCTTCTAAAAGCCAAACTGGCGATTACCGTTATGAAGATGCGCAACCCTCAACAACAGACAGTATAGAAGAACAACGAAGAAAAGTACAGGAAGAACAACGGAAGCTAAAAGAAATGGAACAAGAAAAAAATAAAAAGCAAAAAGATTCAATTAGTGGCAATAGCAAGAAGGAAAGCCTGGATGATGAGGAGAATGATGGTGAAGTGGCCGGATCACCCATATTTTCTCTTGTTCAAATATTTAATTAAAGTCGGTTGAAGTTGGAATTCCTCCCGATTTTAAGCGGGAGGAGAAAAGTCGAGTCCCGCTTTAGCGGGACTTTTTTATTTTCAGTAACGTTATCTTTGCCCACCATAAAGAGGACTATGAAGAATACAGCTTTTACAAATAAACACATTGCTCTTGGTGCTAAGATGGCCGAATTTGCCGGTTACAATATGCCTATTTCTTATACTGGAATAAATGATGAGCATGCTGCTGTGAGAAAAAACGCAGGAGTGTTTGATGTTAGTCATATGGGAGAGTTTATTTTAAAAGGAGAAAATGCGCTTGATCTTATTCAACGTGTTACTTCCAATGATGCTTCAAAGCTTACAAATGGAAAAGCGCAGTATAGTTGTTTGCCGAACGAGAATGCCGGTATTGTTGATGATCTTCTTGTTTATTGCATTGAAGAAAATAAAGTGTACATGCTGGTAGTGAATGCCAGCAATATTGAAAAAGACTGGAACTGGATAAGCAAACACAATACAAAAGGAGTGGAGATGCATAACATTTCTGACAAAACATGTTTGCTTGCGATACAAGGTCCGAATGCTACGAAAATTTTGCAGCCACTGACTGAAATGGATATTCTGAATTTAAAGTATTACACCTTTGTAAAAGGAAAATTTGCCGGGGTTGATAATGTCGTAGTAAGTGCAACTGGTTATACCGGTGCAGGCGGTGTTGAAATTTATTTTGAAGACAAGAATGGCGCCGCTGATAAAATATGGGATACCATTTTTGAAATCGGCGGTCCACAGGGATTAAAACCGATCGGGCTTGGCGCAAGAGATACTTTGAGGTTGGAAATGGGTTTTTGTCTTTATGGAAATGATATTGATGATACCACAACGCCCCTGGAAGCCGGTCTTGGCTGGATCACGAAATTCACAAAAGAGTTTACGGCAAAAAGTATTTTAGAAAAACAAAAAGCCGAAGGAGTAAAAAGGAAACTTGTTGGGTTTGAGATGAACGATAAAGGCATTCCCCGTCATAATTATGAAATAAAAGATGCGGCCGGAAATAAGATCGGGTATGTAACATCCGGAACGCAATCTTCTTCCTTGCAAAAAGCAATAGGAATGGGATATGTGACGAAAGAAAACGCAACAATGGATTCGGAAATTTTTATTGTGGTAAGGGATAAATCGCTGAAGGCAAAAGTGGTGAAACTGCCTTTCAGTTGATAAAAAGGATCTAATCCCGGTTTGATTTTTGTATAAAGCGGTATATCTTTCGTTATTCTTGCTATGCCTACAATTCATTTAACCTCTTTTGTTGCTGCCCCCCAGGATATAGTATTTGATTTACACAGGAATATTGGTCTTCATAAGGTTTCAATGGAACATTTTAAAGAAGAGGTCGTGGGAGGCATTCGCTCTGGTCTGATAAATAAGGATGAGACGGTAACGTGGAAGGGAAAGCATCTTTTTAAAACAAGGTTTTTTACATCGAAGATCACAGAGATGAAACCTTTTGAGACATTTACCGATAAAATGATCAAAGGTGATTTCAAATTTTTTGAGCACCAGCATTTTTTTAAACCCGTTGATAATGGCACTATTGTAATCGATATTATCAATTACGAAACACCTTATGGTTGGATCGGGGAAATGGTAAATAAATTCTATCTCAATCCTTACCTGCAAAAATTGATCAGCCATCGCAATGAAGTGATAAAGCAATATGCCGAAACTGATAAATGGAGAGCTTTGTTGAGCAATCGGCGGTGACTTATCCTTTGTTATATTTGCCCGATGAATAAAATTAAGCCCACACTTTTTACTACTCTTTCACCAGCGTTGTTAAATCTCTATGATATAAGTAGCGCTACCGTGGTAATTATTGATGTTCTGCGGGCTACTTCTACTATTGCAACGGCGTTGTTTAACGGAGCGAAAGCTGTGATCCCTGTTGATACTGTTAGTCGTTGCATAGAAATTGGAAAACAAATTCATGGCATTACCGCGGGAGAAAGAGATGGAAGAGTTGCAGAAGGTCTTGTTCATGGCAATTCGCCGTTTGAATATCCAAGGGATTTTATTGAAGGCAAGACATTGGTGCTCACTACAACAAATGGCACAAGACTTTTACAAATGGCATTGGATAAAGGGGCCAGAGAAATTATTACAGGTTCCTTTCCCAATCTTTCAGCAGTATGTGACCATCTTACTGAAAAGAAGCAAAATGTAATACTAGGTTGTGCTGCCTGGAAGGATCGGGTGAATATGGAAGACATGTTATTTGCGGGAGCCGTTATTTCAAAGATCCGAAAACATTTTTCTATTAACTGCGATTCATCACATCTTGCGGAGACGATCTATAAAAAAGCAGAGAAAGATCTTTTTGCCTTCATGAAAAAAAATGAAGCATCGCATTATCATCGTTTGATGGGTTTTGGTTTGGAAAAAGATATCCGGTACTGCCTAACTGCAGATGAAGCAAACGTATTACCTATATATGATAATGGAAAATTGGTTGTGAAGTAGGATCAAAAATGGATGGCTGCTTACAGCAAGAATAAATCTATAAAGATACTCCTTTTCATTCTTATTTTTTGCCGAACAGAAAATAATTTATTTATCTCTTAATCGCTGGAAATCAGAAATACATTCCTTTATTTTTGCAGATTACCCTTTTCTGAACGAGAGGGTTTTATTAAAATCTAAAGTCACTTGGCGCTACCACATCTTCTCAAATATGTTTATACCCATGGAACTGATGAAGTGATCCGCCGTGGAAAAAAAATACATGCAATTGGATTTGTTGAACTGGTGGAGTATGATAATCTTTTTGGATCTGCAGTGTTTCGTGTAAAGGATGACAGCTATTCCACTTTTTACAAAGTTTATATTCAAAAAATAAATGATCCGCAACATGTATCCATGCGTTGCGCCTGTCCTTATAACCTCGGAGATATTTGCCGGCATGAAGCTGCTTCTTTGTTTCAGTTACAGGAAATGCTGGATAAGAACCTGCTGAAAACGGGCATGTCAAAATACGATCAGCGGCATACAGTTGCCAAGATGAAGCATATCGATCTGAAAACGCTGCGTCTTCTTTCTTCTCAAACTACTTACCAGGATGCAGAACAATATTTGCGGACTGATAAAGCCAATATTGAATCGGCAAAGGATGAGACAGTAAAAGCGACGGTAGCAATAGATGGAAAATCATACAAGGTCATTATTAAAAAGAATGAAGAGCGAAATTTTGATACAAGTTCTGATTATGAAGACATCGATCATCCCCTGAACCTACCAAAAATGATCGTGTTCTTACAATTACTAAACTCCCATGGTCCGTATTATTTTGATAGCATTCGCAACTGGGATAAAGAAAAGAATAAATTACTGGAGGCTTACGGTTATTCATTAAGCGATGATCTTAAAGGCAAATTTGAATTTTCTTATAAGGATGGAAAACCTTTTTTGCGGGTACTTGACACAAGTATTAAAAGGGTGAATGCACCTGCGACCGCCTCTGTGCCAAAACCGGTTGAAGTGCAGGAGGAAATTTTTACTGAAGCCTTACCAAAATCCGAAACGCCGGTTATCACTCACCGGCTCGGAATGGTCATTAATTTCAATAAAAAGAATTACCCTTATTTCACTATTGATGCAATAAGTGGCGAAGCCGATGAAAATGCAGATGTGTTTTCTGGTAAAGTTGAAAAACTTGATCTTTCAAAATATGTGGAGGCTGAAAATTTTAATGAAGATGATAAGCAAATGCTCAATGCAATAAGAAAATTGCAGGAGCCCGAGATCAGTAAGTATATCAGCCGCAATTCGCCGTTTTCAGGAATCTGGGAAAATATCATTCACCAGGAGGAAGACGATCTGCCGGAAGATACCCGTGCGCTGGTAAGAGAATATCTTTTTCCAAAACTGAAAAAACTTTTCTTATCAGTAGCAGGCAAGGGATTGATATTTCAGCTTGCAAAAAATAAAGCTTTCCGCACATCAAACCTTCAGCAAATTAATATAACATCGGATGATATTAAACCGTCATTTGATATTATAAAAAGCAATGGGTCTATTG
This sequence comes from Chitinophagaceae bacterium, assembly GCA_036374555.1. Lineage (GTDB taxonomy): Bacteria > Bacteroidota > Bacteroidia > Chitinophagales > Chitinophagaceae > VBAS01. The sequence goes on along the minus strand of DASUTO010000218.1, from coordinate 2,776 downwards.
AAATAAAAGCAACCGTGAAAGCCGGCGGGCTGTTGCTTGATCTTAAGGACAACGAAGCTGGAACGCCGCTATTTTATTTATACAATCATCAATTGTTTATTTGGAAAGATCAGCATACCTGTGAAGTAGCAGAGAGCTTTTTTCCGGTCGGTTCGATGAAAACAAATTTTGCGGACTGGAGTAATGTTTTACAGCAACAGGTATTGCCACTTACAAAAGAGTTTAAGGTAAATTTTGATAAATCTCTTCTACAGGAAATTAAGGATGGCAAACCTGATATAAGTCTTTATCTCGCAGAAAAAGGAGATTATCTTTTATTCCAGCCGATATTTTCTTATAAAGGATTTGCAACGACTGCAAAAGAAAGAGATGAAGTAGTAGTGCCCGCTGGAGATAAAGTAATTATTGTCCATCGCAACCGGCCGGCAGAGCAGGAGTTCATTGCTAAAATGCAGAACCTGCATAGCAATTTTATTTACCAGGAAGATTCACAGGCACTAGCATTGAAAGGAACAGATGTTTTAAAAAATAACTGGTTCTTTTTATTTGTGGACGCAATGAATGAGATGAAAACACCGGTGTTTGGTTTTGATGCATTAAAAAATTTCCGCTTCAATACGGCAAGACCATCTACAAAGATTTTCATTAACAGTAACACTGATTGGTTTGATGCAAGAATAGATATTGTTTTTGGCGATCAGCAGGTGAGTGTGGCAGAAGTGAAAAGAGCATTGGCCAATAAACAACAATTTGTTCAGTTGGGTGATGGCACGTTGGGAATTCTTCCGGAGGAATGGCTGAAAAAGTATTCTTTGTTATTCCGTGTTGGTGAAGGAAAAACTAACCAGCTTAAGCTGAGTCGTTATCACATGAGTGTGATCGATGAGCTGTATGAGAACAGGGATGAAAATGAATTAGTGCTGAAGCTGGAAGAGAAATATGAGAACCTGAAAGAGTTCAATACGATAAAGGAGATCGATCTGCCGGAGCAATTACAAGGAATTCTTCGTCCATACCAGGTTTCAGGTTATCATTGGTTGAATTATTTAAGTGAAGTAAAATGGGGTGGTATTTTGGCTGATGATATGGGTTTGGGAAAAACTGTGCAGGCTTTAACATTCATGCAGCATTATAAAAATGAACATGGGAAATTGCAGGCAATGGTCGTTTGCCCAACAACACTTATTTATAACTGGGAAAATGAAATAAAAAAATTCACGCCAAAGCTTACTTATTACATCCATCATGGCGCCGCAAGATCAAGGGACAAAGAAAAGTTTACGAACTGCGATGTGATCATTACAACCTATGGCACTTTGCGAAGCGATATAAAACTATTGATGACCATTGAACTGGATTATTTGTTGCTGGATGAAAGCCAGGCCATAAAAAATCCATTGAGTAAAGTAACAAGAGCTGCTTCTTTGCTACATGCAAAGAACAGGTTGTGCATGAGTGGTACGCCGTTGCAGAATAATACGTTTGACATTTTTGCACAAATGAATTTTCTGAATCCCGGTATGCTGGGCAGCATGGAATTTTTCAGGCAGGAGTTTGCTATTCCGATCGATAAATTTGGTGAGCCCGATAGAAAGGAGCATTTGAAAAAAATTCTTTACCCGTTTATTCTTCGTCGTACTAAAGAGCAAGTAGCAAAAGATCTTCCGGATAAAACAGAAACAATTCTTTATTGCGAAATGGAAGATGAACAGCGAAGCATTTATGAAGCATATCGGAATGATTACCGCAATCAAATATTAGGAACCATAGAATCACAGGGCATTCAAAGATCACAGCTCACCATTTTGCAGGGATTGATGAAACTGCGGCAGATCTGTGATTCACCAGCAATATTGAATGAAACGGATAAGTATGAAAATCATTCGATCAAGCTGGATGAATTGTCAAGAGAGATAGTTGAAAATATCGGTAATCATAAAGCATTGGTGTTTTCACAATTCCTCGGTATGCTGGCATTGATTAGAGAAAGATTGGATCAATTGGGTGTGAAGTATGAATATTTTGATGGAAGCACGGCGGCGCCTGACAGGGAAAAAGCGATACAGAGTTTTCAGAATGATGAAAGCGTCAGGGTGTTTTTAATTTCATTAAAAGCAGGCGGTGTTGGATTGAATTTAACTGCTGCTGACTATGTATATATCGTTGATCCCTGGTGGAACCCTGCTGTAGAGCAACAGGCAATTGACAGAACACATCGTATCGGGCAGGATAAAAATATTTTTGCTTACCGCATGATCTGTGTTGATACGATTGAAGACAAGATCATTCAATTACAAGAAAAGAAAAGAGCATTGGCGAAAGATCTTATTGCTGATGATAATACGTTTGTAAAATCGCTTTCGAGAGAAGATGTGGAGTATCTATTCAGTTAAATATTCCGGCTATTAATCTTCATTATTAATTCCTCATTAAAATTCTTATGAGGAAAAAACTCCAAAAAATAAGAAAATCCCCTTGAGATAATCTTGGAAACGTGATAAACGCAATGGTATATTTATTATATCAGCATGTTGTTACGGACTTTGTCTGAAAACCGTCAAACAGAGTAAGACGTTTACCATTCAAACTAATTTTATGATAAGTAGTAAACAGTTGTTCAAGATAATTCAAAGGTTCAAGTTGCCTTTCATTGCTGGACTTATGATGTTGTTAATGCTAAGTTTAACTGTATTAAATTCTTATGGTCAGTATGAAGATCCTCCATCCGAGTACTGGGTAGATCGTGTACAACCGGGCGGTGACGAAGATGGTATGG
>DASUTO010000217.1:0-4888 GCA_036374555.1 Chitinophagaceae bacterium | reverse complement strand
GTTTTTATTTGCAAAAGCAAATTGTGCAACCCAATCTTTGATTTTTCCTCCAGGCTTTTGGTTTGGTTTATCTTTAATTCTCCGTGAGTAACTATTGTCTTTCTCATAGATTACACAGAAAAACACAGATTTAATTTTCTGTGAAAATCAGTGAGATCTGTGAGCATAAATAATACGGTTAACTCGACAACAATGAATCGAGTAACCGGCATCGGCTGCATCTTTTTCCCGAAGTAAGCCGATCGATACTGAGTCTGAAAAAATAGATCCCGATATAAACACATTCCATGATAAAGGGAAATAATCCATGATAAATAAAACATCATGTTGATGATATGATGGGTCTTGCATTAAACTAGCTGTATGAAAAAATTATTCCCTTTCATAGTGATTCTTTTGTTTTCACAAACAATACTTGCACAAAAGCCTTGCAGCCTCCCGGTATTCCGGCAGTTTGATTTTTGGCTTGGCAATTGGGAAGCCTTTGCAACAAATGGAAAGAAAGCTGGCGATAGTAAGATCAGCATCCTGCTTGATAGTTGTGTTGTTTTGGAAGAATGGACAAGCGCTTCGCCACAGCAGGGACTCACTTATTCAGGTAAAAGTTTTAATATGTACAATGTTGCCACCAAACAATGGCAGCAAACCTGGGTTGATAATACAGGTAATACAACTGAGTTTTTGAGAGGTACAGGCAGCGATGGAAAAATTGTTTATTATGCCGATAAAGTAATAGACCCAAAAGGAAAAAATTTTATGCGAAGACTCACTTTTACCAAACTAAGTAATGATAAGGTGCGGCAATTAGGTGAGCGAAGCGATGATGATGGAAAAACATGGACAGTTGAATATGACCTTGAATACCGGAGAAAATAATGAAAAGGTTACTACTAATTTCTGCAATCACCTTTGTTATTGGCTGCAACAAGCCCGGAAAAAAATATTTCACCGGCACAATTGAGTACACCTACACTTATAGCAGTGATTCACTGAATGCAGATTCGCTTGCAAAGACACGACCCTCCAAAGGTTTTTTGAGATATGATACCGTTAATTATCAAAGTAAATTTATAGGCACCGATACAATTGTCTATTATTATTCGGGCCGCTTTAATAAATGCTTGTCAGAAACAGATCATTTAGGAAATTATGCGTGTGAAGATTATGGCGTATTTACTGATTCTGTTCTTTCATACAGGTTGATCGATACGGACGAAAAGATACTGGGTTATAGTTGTACGATCCTCGAAATACAAAAAAAGAATTCATGGCTTCGTTATTATGTCAGCAATGAATTGAAGATCGCCCCGGCGACTTATCGCAAGCATATATCCTATAACTGGGATCTTTATGGTGATAAAGCAGGCGGGGGATTAATTCTAAGATCCGAACACCGTTTCAAATATTTTACTATGAAAGGGATCGCAACTGCAATTGGAGCCAGGTCTGCCGGGTTCAAAGCATTAGAAATTGACGAAAAACTTTTTTCTCAATTTTGTAAATAGAACTAGGCCTTCTCTTTGCAGGATCAATTTTGAATGAACAATAACCGTGATAGGCGGCAGTTGCAGGGATTTGAATTTTCCTGACCTTTAGTGAAACCAATTGTAATGGAGCTTAGATCTTTTTGCAAATTGCAGGCAAAAGGATCAAAAGAAACCAAAGCGAAATTGTAACTGGTAACTTATTATAAACAAAGCTACTATTATGAAAAAAATAATTGTTGCGTTCATCCTGTTGTTTACCATTTTTCAAACATCATCAGCACAAATGGATCTGCCGCCAAGCGGTGCTAATCCAAGAGCCACCATTACAGAAGAGGTTGGCATAACAAGCATCACGATAAAATATTCAAGACCTGATGTAAGTGGAAGAGAAGGAAAGGTATGGGGCACCCTGGTAACTTATGGGTTTACTTCACAAAACCTGAATACAAATAAAAATGATATGCCCTGGCGTGCAGGTGCCAACGAAACAACAATGATAACATTCGAACATGATGTGAAAGTGGAAGGGCAACCGCTAAAAGCAGGAACGTATGGTTTATATATGGCTGTATGGCCTGAGAAGGCTACAATAATTTTTTCTAAGCAGGCTGACGCCTGGGGCAGCTTTTTTTATGAGGAAAAAAATGATGTATTGCGAGTAGATGTAAAACCGGTTGCACTGGATAAAAGCGTTGAGTATTTAAAGTATGAATTTATTGAGCACAAAGAAAAATATTGTGTGATCGCTTTGCAATGGGAAAAAATATCTATTCCTTTTAAAGTGGATGTTGATGTGGAAAATATTGTATTGGCAAGAATGAGAGAACAGGTGACAGGGCAAAGAGGGTTCACTCCATTAAATCTTACGGCAGCGGCTAATTATTTCTTGAATAAAAATATAAATCTTGAGGAAGCGCTGGCATGGAGCCAAAGAGCCGGTAACTTCAAAAGTTTCGCCACATTAAATACATTGGGTACGGCTTACACAAAATTGAACAGGCTAAAAGAAGCAGATTCGACAATGAATGAAGCATTGGTGTTTGCAAACCCGGGGCAATATCTTGCTTATGGCAGAAATTTAATAACGGCAAAAAGATTGGATAGGGCACTGGAGATCTTTAATGCAAACCAGAAAAAAAATGGGGATGTGTTCCAGGTAAATGCAGGTTTTATGTCATATTATTCTGCTAAGGGAGATTTTAAAAAAGCATTGGAATATGCAGACAAGGCTTTGGCACAAGCTCCTGATCCGGCAAAGCCGACTGTAACTGCAAACATTGCAAAACTCAAGGAAGGGAAAGATATTAACCAGTGATAAATTATTTTATAAATGAAAAGAACATCAATTGTTTTATTGATCAGCTCAGTACTTGCGATCTTCTTCTTTTCTTTTTCCGGTCAGAATAAGGAAAGTTCAATTGCTATTAAGTACAGTTGCCTTCCCTGCGGGTCGGGTTGTGATTCGGCCGTTTATGATAAGCCGGGCACTTGCAGTCATTGCAATATGAAGCTCGTTGACAGATCGACCATCTCGCATAAGAATATTCAACCCGTTACAATGTGTTCGCTTAATGAAAAGGATATTGTGTTTCTCGATGTCCGTACACCAGCTGAATTTAAAGGTGAAGCCAAAGATAAATTTGGTGCAATAAAAAATGCGATCAATATTCCAGTTCAGGAATTGGAGAAGAGAATGAATGAATTGGAGAAGTATAAGGACAAAGAGATCGTCGTTTATTGTTCGCATAGTCATCGTAGCCCAAGAGCCAGTTATATGCTTACGCAAAACGGGTTTAAAAAAGTGACCAACATGCTTGGCGGCATGAGTGTTTGGAAAGAACAGGTAAAGAAAAATGATTGCAATGAAAAATTATATCAGCATCAGTAAGGTGATTTTCATTTATTTTGTTTTGCTACCCGCACTAAGCTTACGTGCGCAGGAAAATTTATCACCGCCACTAAGAGCTCATCATTCATTAGTATATGATGAAACCACCAAAAGCGTTTTGCTGACCGGGGGAAGCACGCCGCTTGATGGAGGCAATTCATTTAAATTTTTTAATGACATATGGAGTTTTGATGGAAGCAAGTGGACAGTGAAAGGAAATGCCGGTGATGAAAGAAGCGGTATGGCGCTTGCCTATGATACCAAAAGAAAAAAGTTGTATTCATTTGGCGGATATACAAGTGATGGCAGTTCCCGCTCCGAATTCAGGGTCTATGAAAATAATAACTGGAAAAACCTCCAGGAAATTCCTGGAGTAATTGCAGCTGAACCAGGATTTGTTTATGATTCGCATCGTGACAAGCTAATTGTATATGGTGGAAGCCCTGGTATGAGGAAAGTGAACAATGAAACATGGGAGTGGGATGGAACTACATGGAAAAAATTTGAAGGTGTCAGTCCTGAAGGAAGACTAGCATTTGCTATGGTATATGATGAGGCAAGAAAGAAAACGATATTGTATGGTGGCCTGGGTGCAACACCTGGAACTATGCATGATGAAACCTGGGAATTTGATGATAAAGGCTGGCAGAAGGTCTCTGTTACAGGACCCGGAGCAAGAGCATCTGCAGGTTGTGCGTATGATAATGACAAAAAGATTTTAATCCTTTTTGGAGGAATGACAAAGAATGGTTTTGTAAATGATACCTGGAGTTATGATGGTAAAGAATGGAAAAAGCTTTCGGCAGATGGTCCAAAGGCAAGAGCAATGGGTTACCTGGCTTATGATAAGGAGAGAAAAAAGGTTGTGATGTTTGGCGGACGTCTTGGCTGGCCCAATGATGCAAACGATACCTGGGTATGGGATGGTGCCCAATGGAAAGAAATAAAATTTTAAATACTTCCCGGATCTTTTTAAATTAAATACTCAAAACAAACAACATGAACAATGCAATTAGCTGGTTCGAAATCGGGACTACTGATCTTGACAGGGCAACAAAATTTTATGAAACTATTTTTGGAGTGAAGTTAAGTCCGCTTGATCTGGAAAATATAAAAATGAGAATGTTCCCATTGGATGATATGATGAGAGGAGTAGGAGGTGCGTTGGTTTTTACAAACGGGTTTCATAAACCTTCTTCCACCGATGGGCCACTCATCTATCTGAATGGAAACCCTGATGTGCAAAATGTCTTGGATAAAGTAGAAGCAGCCGGTGGAAAGATCATGGTTCCTAAAACAGAGATCAGCCCTGACTATGGTTTTATGGCGGTGATCATCGATACTGAAGGGAACCGTATTGGTTTGCATTCGGTGCAAAAACAATAAACCCCAAACCCCTAAAGTGGCTTCGTCGAAATTTTTTTAAAACTTGCATCATGAAGCACATTATCAGAATCGGGTTATTATTTTTTGTCATAACAGCATTTAGTGCGAATAAGGATCACGAAAGTAA
>DASUTO010000216.1:0-6428 GCA_036374555.1 Chitinophagaceae bacterium | reverse complement strand
CAAGGCTACCATCTGGTAATTCTAATTGATACTGTCCACCATTAGGAGTCGTGATCGTGTTGTATACAATCTCCTTGGAATTTTTATTGGCTGGATCATACACCAGCTTTCCACCAAGTTTAATAACTTTCGAGCTTCCTTGCTGGGCAAGAGTCCCGTTTTGTGCGTCATCCAGCACAACGGTAGATCCATCAGCCAATGTCAAAATAGCTTTATCACCACCTGGCGCGACGTCATCTTTAAAGCGTTGGTTGTTCACCCCGCCATTCACAATTTCCTTTTTTCCAACCTTATTGAAGACCAGGAAAGCACTTATAAAAAGCAGACCAATAACAGAAGCAGCGATTGCAATTCGGCGAAAAGGAATTACGCGACGTTTTACAGGCTTTGAATCCAATCTTATCTTTTCATGAATTGCCTTGAATATCTTCCTGGACGCTTCAGGACTAATTCCTTTAGAATTTTCAAGATCGTCAGAAAAATGCTTTTGCATAAGTTGTATTAATGCTGTGCCATCTGAATGTTGCAGGTAATGCAATAGCCACTGCATTTCTTTCGAAGTCCACGCAGGTTCGCTCAGTAATTTCCTAAGTTTGGTTTTTTGGTCGTCCAATGGTTTTCTATAAATACTCCGGATGCGTTAAAATGGGGGGGCTGGTTAGAGTTTTTTCTGTGAATCGACGGCGTGTAGTCCAAATGGGAGCGTCAAAAGAAGAAACCCGGGAAAACTAAAAAGTAAATAACTGCCCCGGTTTGGCGTGGGTGTTCACCGATATATTTTTTTATACTTACGAGGGCCTCGGATAAATATTCCTTAACTGTGTATTTAGAGATATGTAACTCTTCAGCCGCCCTTTTATAAGTTCTTCCCTGCACTTTACACAATTCAAAAACTTTACGCTTTTGGGGAGAGAGTTGATCCATCGCCTCTTCGATAGCGTTCAATTGATCTTCTTTTAAGTCCCGATTTACTATGATGGAATGATCTTCAGTAAAGATGCTTAATTCTTTTTGAGCAATGGCCTGCCTCAGTTTTCGTTTTAACTGATCAACAGTTTTATGATGGCTTATTACAAAGAGCCATCCCGCAATATCCTGTTCAGGGTCGATGGTATGGCGTTTGCCCCATAATGTAACAAACACTTCCTGGACAATATCTTCAGCAATTGCGGGATCTTTAATAAGCTTTAATGTATTGGCGTATACAGCTGCATGGTACTCCCAATAGAGTGTATTGAAAGCGTTAATGTCGTCATTACGCAATCGTAAGGCAAGATCATTTGTTTTTTGACTCTTCAAAGCAAGCAGCTTATTTTTTGGTTACGCAAAAAATGGCAATTCGAAAATAACAATAAGGATTGAATAATCTTATGACAGACACATTAATTTGAAATAATGTTGCACCGAGAACCCGGGGTCCGCTATAAGATCACGGCGTTTCTTTATTTTGAAACCGCTTGACGTGTTGTAAATCTGGTGCTAAGCTAACAACGGACGAACCGAAAATAGACTTTTTTACCAGACATTGCGTGGACAGCTGTCACCAAATTTGTTACCGATAGTAAAGCCAATTATGATTTCGTGGCTTCCTTTTGTATAATTATTCAATGAAGAAGTGACATAGTCATAGGAATAACCCACATTCACAGTATTAGCAACATTTAATCCCACCATACCTGCATATCCATCTTCGTGCCTGTAGCTGGCGCCAAGCCAGACCAGGTCTCTATATTGCAGCTTTGCATTTAACTCGAATTGGACCGGAAGAGGATCTACGTATTTCACCATTATCGATGGTGTAAAGTTAAGATCCTCACCCACAAGAAAACGATAACCGGCAGTGGCAAACAGATGCGGAATAAATTTTCCTTCGGTCTTTTTCACCGCATTGTCTGAATAATCAATTCTCTGCGGAATGATCTGCTGTGCTGAAACACCAATAAAATAATTTCCCGTGTATAGATATAAACCTGCATTTATATCTGGCTTCAACGTATTTAAAATACCACTTGATGCTACAGCAGGATCAACTGCAATCGGCCCGAAATCTAATTTGGCAGTGTTCAAACTCAAATTAGTTATGCCTGCACCAAAACCCGCAGAAAGAGTTGTGGTTGGGTTTAAACCAAGGTGATATGCATAAGTACCATAAGCGGCAAAACGATTCAATGGGCCTGTGGCATCATTTACTACCTGCAATCCTATTCCATGATGCGGACCGGGTGTTGTATATTCTTCCCAATAACTTTTTCCTCTTGGGTTTTGTCCCGGCATCCGGAAAGATGTAGGGGATTCACTATAGTTTTTTTTGCCCAGGGCGCCATGAATAGTAAAATAGGTGGTGACCGGCGCATCCTGCATACCCACCCACTGATGCCGATGGCTAAGCTTTACATCCGCATAATTTTCTATGCCGGTAATTGCCGGGTTAATGATATACTGGTTAAGTATATATTGGGTATAATGTGGTTTCTGCTGGGCATCGACCGCCTGCAAAAACCATAGAGATAATATTGCAAATAAAAATTTCTTCATTTTTATTTTATGATCTTAAATTCTGTGCGCCTGTTCTTTTGTCTTCCTTCAGGATTATCAGAACCATCTGAATTTGCATTTTCAGCAACAGGTTTGCTTTCACCATATCCTTTCGATTCAAGACGATCAACAGCAATGCCTTTGCCGATCAAATAATCAACTACACTTTTTGCTCTTGCATCAGAAAGTTTCAGGTTATAAGCGTCTGTTCCTTTACTATCAGTATGAGCTCCTATTTCGAGCCTCATGTCCTTATTTTCATTCATCATCGAAACTAACTGATCGAGAACAGGGAATGATTCATCACGCAAAGTTGCACTGTTGAAGTCATAGTAGATATTATCTACAGTGACTGTACCACTTTCGCCTTTGGGTGCATCAAATAAACAAATGGTCGGATTATTTAAGACGATATCATCAACGGCAGGCTTTGTAAAATGAACTGCATTTGGCAAATATCCCTCGGCAGATGCCACTGCCTTCAGTGGCATGATCTCCGGCAATTGAACAGAATATTTTCCATCTGCCCCGGTTACTTTTGTAAATAGAGTTTGATTGGAAACAGTATCAACAATATTAACAGTGGCGCCATTTATGGGAATATTTCCGTTACATGAAACAACCATACCACTAACCGTCGTCATTGGTTTTACTTTACTAAGTGTAAATAACTCAAGACAACATTCAGCAGAACGATCAGAACTGAAGTAAATATTTTCGAGGATATTGCTTGCCGTGCCCTTACTTGTAAAATAAATATCATCCTTTACTGAATTTACGGGATGACCAAGGTTTACCGGCTCACTCCAACTACCAGCAGATCCTTTGCTTGAAAAGAAATCATAACCGCCCATTCCCACTCTGCCATTGGTTGAAAAAACCAGGGTGCCTGAAGCATAATGATAATAAGGCGCCTGCTCATCATATTTTGTATTGACGGCGCTGCCGAGATTTTGTGGATTTGAAGGAGTGCCTGCTGCATCCAGCGTTGCATACCAAAGATCAAAGCCTCCTAATGATCCTGCCCTGTCGCTTGCATAATAAAGAATATCTCCTGCAACAAAAGGCTGTTGCGTATTTGCGCCTGGAGTATTTATGATTTCCTCAAGCATTACAGGCTCATCCCACCCTTTCGCATTCTTACGACTACTGTAAATGGCGGTTTTCTTTTGATTGCCCGAAATTGTCCACCGTGTCAAATACATAATATTTCCATTTGCAGAAAAACTAACTGCGCCCTGGTGAATATCATTTGCTTGTGGAATCGCTAACCTGTCAATGTTCTCCACGTCAGTTCCCTTAACATCGCCCGAATAAATGCGATTGATATAAACATTATTTTTTACCGCATTGCTATCCGGCCTGGTCGATGTAAATAAAAATGTGTTACTCATCAGCACAGGCGCATAACTGGCGCCGGTTGTGTTTATTTGCGGTGCTGCTTTTTTTACGGTAAAAAGAGAAATGTCGCCCCTGCTCAATTGTGCTTTAATAAAATCAATATTGTTTATTTCACGCTGTGCAGTTTCTCTATAAGTGTCATCCAATGTATATTCTGCAAGAAATTCTTTGAAATATTTTTCAGCATCTTCAAATTTTTGCAAGGCCCTTAATGTAGTTGCATAACGAAATTTTGCCAATGGGAAAGCTGTTTTATCAAATCCAATGGCCTCCTTATAATGAGGTTCCGCTTTTACATGAAAATTCAGTAAGCGATAGCTCTCCGCCAGGTTATAAACACTTTGTTGCTTACTTATCATAACTGCCTTCTCCTGCTTAGTCATGTTTTGAATTGTGTAAGGATCATAGGTAGGCCCACCCTTACCCTTTCCATCTGCCAGGTATTTTTCATAATACACAGTGGCGGAATGATAATCGCCTTTTGCATAATAATCATTGGCAGCCCGCTGGTAATCGTAAGCAAACTGAGCTTGTACAATTGTTATTGCTAAAACTGCTGATGCGGTAACAAAATATTTTTTCATGTTCTGATTGAATTACTATTATTAATTTCTTTTATAAAAATTATAGCCTTGGGCAAACAAATTCAACTCCCGGTGTTTTTACTTTCTTTCTTCCGATATATGTCAATGAAATTTCAAAGCTATTTGATCCCTTTGCAAATTTTCCAAGATCAGAAACATTGACATCGTAACTGGCACCAAATACAAAATTCTTATAATAAAATCCGACATAAGGTGAAACAGCATCTTCAAAACGATAGTTGGCCCCTATCAACAGATCAATATCCTGCGAAGCTTTATATTGACCATAAGCCCCGATCATTTTCTCAGAAGCTGTGCCCTGACTTAAATAAAGAAAATTTGGAGTGATACTGAATTGATTCGAAAGTGCAATTCTTAATCCAGCATGACCAGTGTAACGGATAGGGAAAGTTGCATCACCGGTGCCGCTAAATTTATCATCAGGCTTTGTAATATGTGATACGCTGAATCCTGCGAAGAGATTTGATTTTTTTCCGGGCTCTGCATCGAAATAAAGAACACCGGCACCTGCATCAAATGATATAGCAGTCGGATCATTCAGAATATCGGATGTTGGATTGGCAGGGTTAAAGCCAAAGATCGGGTTCCACTGATCACCGAATGTGAGCTTACTGGGATTGAATCTTCGCTGGATCATCCCGAGTTGCAAACCAAATGCCATGCGTTTATAATCATTCTTACCAAATTTTACACCTGTGTAGCTAAAACTTCCATAAGCAGTCGTGTATGTATAACCTCCGTCACCGGCTTTCTGTTGCAATGCACTTACCCCGAAGTTCATGTTCTTGCTTGAGTTAAAGTCAAGCGATACCCCGGGAGTAGAAAATGGGCTACTGATATTTCCCCACTGGTTTCGATAAATCCCGGACACACGAACATCACCATCGAAAATTCCTGTTAATGCAGGATTGAGCCATGATGGATACACATAATACTGCGTAAAATGCGGATCAACTTGTGCATTCACACTCTTCATTGATGCGATCACAAGCATCAACAACAAAACAGGTTTTAGATTTTTTCTCATTATAAAAGCTTTATCATTTAATAAATCAGTTTCTCACAAGGATTCTTTTATCTTATAATAGTTACCGAACCGGTTAATGGTTCGAAACTATTTTTTAGTGTTATTACATAATAATAGGTTGCGACGGGTAACGGCTTTCCACTTAAAGTTCCATCCCATGGATCATTATAACCTGCCGAATAAAAAATGCGCTGACCATAACGATTAAATATCTCAACAAACGCCCCGGGATAATCAGACAGGTTGCTGATCATCCATTTATCGTTGATGCCATCACCATTTGGTGAAAAAACATTTGGTGGTTTTACCGGTTTCAAAATCTTTACTGATGCTTTGTCGGTTGCCGTACAACCTCCCGGTCCATTTGCAGTAAGCGTATAGGTTTGATCACTCACTGCATTTACCAAAGGACGCAGCGTATTTGAATTACTCAAATTAATTGAAGGTGACCACGTAAATGAAACGACAGTAGAATCATTGGCTGTTGGTTTCAACTGCACAATTGTTCCTTGCGGAACAACAAATGAAGGACCGGCATCAATTACCGGTTGCAGGTATACAGTCACTTGTTTTGTGACAACATCTGACAGACAACCAACAGCATTTCCTACGGTCAGCTTTACATCATAAATTCCTGCATTGGTGTATCGTTTGGTTGGATTTTTTATTGTTGCATTACTGCCATCGCCGAAATTCCAATTCCAGGCCGAGACTGTGCTATTTGGAGCAGTACTCAGGTCAGTAAAATTATTATCTGCTCCCTGGCAAAGTGAAGTAGGATTTACATTGAAATCAGCAATTGGTTTATCAAAGAATGCACTCATCACTTTTGTGGCTGTATCCCGACAACCAAATGCCGA
>DASUTO010000215.1:0-7716 GCA_036374555.1 Chitinophagaceae bacterium | reverse complement strand
AACATTTGAAACTAAAGATGAGTTATTGTCGATTGCTCCTGCAGAGCAACCGCTTTGAAATATAGGCGGCTCTCTCAGCCCATCAATAAAATTATTTGCCTGGAAAAATCAGAAAGCCAAATGACCGATATCATTTTGCCCGATTTGCATGAGTTTTAGATTTGTGTTATACAGTCGAAAGTATGGCAATTCTTATTTTCTTTATTGCGCATTGGTTTTTGTCTTTATTTACACAAACTTTTTTCTACCACCGGTATGCATCTCATGCTGCATTTACAATGAGCAGATCATGGGAACGATTTTTTTATTTCCTTTCCTATATCACGCAGGGCTCATCTTATATGAGTCCAAGGGCCTATGCTATCATGCATCGTATGCATCATGCTTATACGGATACGGAAAAGGATCCTCATTCACCGGGGCATTCAAAAAATGTTTATGCAATGATGATGCGTACCAATAAGATATACATGGGTATCTATAATCATACATTGCCGGTAGATGAAAAATTTATGAAGAATGTACCGGACTGGCCCTGGTTTGATAAATGGGCACTTACATGGAAGTCATCCATTTTTTGGAGCCTGGTTTATATTGGTTACTATGTGTTGTTTGCAACTGCGTGGTGGATGTACCTGCTCATCCCTATACATATTTTAATGGGACCTGTACATGGCACCATTGTCAATTGGTTTGCCCATAAGTATGGGTACAGGAATTTTAATGTGAATAATACATCGAGGAATTTATTACCGGTAGATATATTAATGCTTGGAGAGTCTTATCACAATAATCATCATAAGTATCCTTCCAGTGTAAATTTTGGAGGTGTGAGATGGCATGAAATTGATCCTGTCTATCCAATTATCCGCTTATTACATTGGCTGAAGATAATCAGGATAAAAAACATTTCACTTAAGCGGGTTGAAGTCGAGTTTTAAAAGTGAGAATTTGTCAACTTAGGACAGGCATCTCTGACAAATATCAATTTTGATCCTGAGAAAGATCATGGATTCATAAGTTCTATATATATAGCTTCCGGAGTTAAAGCTTTCTTAACCATCATTCATAATATAAATAATGAAAACCAATTATGAGGGTCAGGAGGATACTATTGATCAACTGATTCGCCGTGGACCGCCAGAAGAAAAGAATCCTCACTCTATCCAATCTGTTTCTACCCTGGCTCATGAAATCCGAAATCCTTTAACAAATATCAATCTTGCCGTTGAAGAACTGAGATCCATGATCACCAAAGAAGATCAAAAAACACTCGTCGATATTATTGAACGCAGTTCCCGCCGGATTAATAATCTGTTAAGCGATCTTCTTACTTCCTTTATAACCAAGAAAGTGCATCAGGAAAAAACTTCCATTCATGAATTACTCGACAAAGTTATTTTTATATGTAACGACAGGATTATGCTAAAGCATATTACGGTCAGGAAGGATTATGCAGCAAAAGACTTTAAAATAGTGTTGAATGAACCGAAGATGAAAATTGCTTTGACAAATATTATCGTTAATGCCATTGAAGCCATGAGCAACAAAGGCGGACATCTTAAGATTTTGACAAAATCGCTTGCCAACAAATTTACCATACAAATCGAAGACAATGGTTGCGGAATCAGTAAGCAGAATTTGAAGAATATATTTAAAACTCATTTTACCACTAAACCTGGCGGACTTGGCGTTGGATTAGCCGCTACAAATGATATTCTTCGCTTGAATCATGTCAGCGTAATTGTAAAATCGGAAGTTGGTAAAGGAACACGTTTCATTCTTCTGTTCGAAAAAAATTATCAGGAAACTAATCAGCAAGGCAGAACCAATACAATGTTTTCATGTATTGAATATTAAAATAGCTTATATGAATAATTTACTTTACATCATTGCCGGGGTTCTCATAATTGTATGGCTGGTGGGTTTTTTCGCATTTGATGCAGGAGGACTCATTCACGGTTTGCTGGTCATTGCAGTTATAGTTATAATACTAAGAATAATCAGGGGTAATTGAATTCTGTAAGCTTTATTTTGAATTTCCAATAACTAGAAAAGTAAATTATGAAAGGATTTAAAATCAGTATCGAAAAAGCAACGGTGAGCAATGACAATTTCCGGAAAGTATTCTACACTTCAAAACACAGCCAGTTGGTGCTCATGAGTCTTAAACCAAAAGAAGAGATCGGGGAAGAAACTCATCCTGACAATGACCAGTTTTTTCGCATTGAAACCGGTAATGGAAAGTGTTTCATCGATGGCAATGAATACGACATAAAAGAAGAAGATGCTATTGTTATCCCGGCAGGCGCAAGGCGCAATATCATTAACGTAGATAGTTCTGCAGAATTAAAGATGTATACTATTTATTCACCGGCTCATCATAAAGATGGTATAGTACATTCAACCAAGCAACAAGCTGAAACTAATGGGGAAGAGTTTGATGGTAAGACAACAGAATAGGTTTGCAGTTTTATCTTTATGGATAACTGTTCCTACCAAGCCACTTTTTGATGTCGAAATATATAAGCGTCATAAAAAACGGCAAGAAAAGCTTTTGGATGACAGAAGCCTACTCCTCGTATCCGCTTTTGATAACGGTTGAAATCATTTTGAACTGTTCATTTGCATTGAATGAATGCGGAGCATGTGCTGGTATTACAATACCTTCTCCAGGTTTGAGCAGGTATTTTTTATCATTAATTACAACTTCCGCTGCGCCGTCTATTATTTGAATGTAGGTGTCGAAAGGAGATTTTTTTTCTGCTAATTCTTCGCCAGTGTCAAGAGAGGTGACGCTGATGTTCCCGGTACTCTTTTTGATAATAGTCTTGCTTACCACGGAGTTAGGCACATATTCAATGATTTCAACGATAATATGAACTTTTGTTTTTTCTACTTCCACTGGAGTAATATTTTTTCCTCCATAGGCAGCATCAATGCTATTTTTTTTATCTTTTTCCATTGTCGTTTAATTTAAAATATTCAGTAAAGGCCCGTAGGCTAAACATGATTAAAGCTATAGGGGCTGTGGGAATGAGCTATATAATTTACATATTTGAAAGAACTGCTACAGGAGAATAGATCACAAACTGTCAAGGGCAAGAAGTCTTTTGTGTTTCATCTTCTTAAAATAAGAAGGCGATAACCCGGTAATTTTTTTAAACTGATTGGACAGGTATGGTACGCTGCTATAGTGCAGTTTGCGGGAAATTTCGGCAAGTGTGAATTCGTTATATACTAACATTTCTTTTGCACGTTCAATTTTATGAGAAATAACAAAGTTTTCAATAGTTGTGCCATTTACTTGTGAAAAGAGATTAGATAAATACGTGTAATCATAATTTAATTTGTCACTTAGATATATTGAAAATTTTACATTAGGTTGAACATCTGAGAAATGAATCATTTCTATTACAATGTTTCTCACTTTTTCAACAAGTATTGTTTTCCTGTCTTCCAGCAGTTCAAATTCGTATTTAAGTAAAGCAGTTTTGAGCTCGCATAGTTTATCTTCAGTGAGATTCTCCCTGATTTCTGCCTCGCCTAATCGAACATAATTGTAATGCAGCCCCAGATTTTCCAAAACTGACTTCACTATCATTGTACAGCGAATACTTACCATATTTTTAATGAAGAGTTTCATTGCTTATTCATGAGTTTAAAAGTTATTACATTAGACAATACACCCTCAACGGAGAATTTAATCCGGCAATTTGTAAATGAATTATTGTCTTACAAGATTACCTTTTGATGATAGTCTTAACAATGATCAACATCGTAAAGAACCATGATTGATATCATTAATAATAGTTATCCATCTTTGTCTCGTTTAAAATTAGAAAAGGATCATCCCGGTTTCTCTTTCCCAAACGAACAACTTGAAATGATTGCAATCATTATTGAACAGGATATAAATCATTGCAATGCCAGGTGTGTATTCAATAACTTTATGTTGTTATAATAAAATAAATTTTATGGGAAACTTATTGTATATAATCGCAGTTATCCTCATCATCGGATGGCTGGTCGGTTTCTTTGCATTTCATGCAGGAGGACTCATTCATATTCTACTTGTTATTGCACTAATTGTCGTTATCGTTAGACTTATACAGGGAAGAAAAGTCCTGTAAAATTGCAGGAGAGTTCTGGCCAGACTTGATAAATAGTATAGCAATTTTTTTTAATCTGTCAATGACCACAGATGGCAGACGATATAACTAAAATTTTAAAAAATGAAAAGTGTACTCTTATTTCTTTTGTCTGCTAATCTTATTATCAGTTGTACACAAAACCTTGTAACAGGCCGCAAACAATTGGATTTGGTATCAGAGTCAGAATTACAGACCATGGCCAGCCAGCAATACAAAACGTTTCTGAATGAAAATAAAGTTATTAGTGCCAGTAGTAATAGAGATGCTGAAATGGTGCGCCGGGTAGGCTCCCGTATTTCCACCGCTATCACGGCATTTTACAATAAGGAAGGATATACGTCTGTTTTAGACGGTTACCAGTGGGAGTTTAACCTGGTAGATAATAAAGAAGCAAACGCCTGGTGCATGCCCGGAGGAAAAGTGGTTGTTTATACCGGTTTGTTACCTCTTTCACAAAATGAAGCAGGATTAGCTATTGTAATAGGTCATGAGATAGCCCATGCAGTTGCACAACATGGTAGTGAAAGAATGAGCCAGGGTTTATTGCAAGAATTAGGTGGGGTCGCTCTCCAGGTTGCTATAGCGAATAAACCAGCCGAAACACAAAATCTTTTTATGACAGCCTATGGCATTGGAAGTACAGTCGGTGGCATATTGCCCTTCTCACGAAAAGAAGAAACAGAAGCAGATAAATTCGGATTATATTATGCCGCAATGGCTGGCTACAACCCACAGGAAGCAGTTCCTTTTTGGGAAAGGATGTCAAAAGCCGGAGGAGAACAACAACCTGAGTTTTTAAGCACTCACCCTGCTGATGCCACAAGAATAGAGGCAATAAAAGCAAATATGCCGCAGGCGCTGAAATATTATAAGCCAATAAAACAATAAATTTTATCCGGTCGTGGTCTCACACAATAGCATCGCCAATATTGAAATGGTCGTAGTCATATACAGGGCTCAGATTAATATTTTTTTAGCCTTTACAATCTGAACCTAACTTTTTTAAATGCACTGCAGTAACACATTCGCAGACTAACCTGCGAATCATACTAGATTAAAAATTTAAATGAAATGCAGTACGATCATTTGCATATTCGCAAGCTCATTTTTTACCCAATAGCAAGAGCCTGCAACTCAGAACGATCATTACAAAAGTTTTCTATTTATATCTTTCCAACCGGATAGTGATTATCAGTGTAATTTCTGATCTTAATCATTTGTAAAATTTATGCTGCCGGATAAATTTGGGCAAAAGAAATTTTATGCTGACAACATTAAAGTTTGTTTGTAACGATGAGCAACAAAAAAGATTCGCAGTGACAGTACGTAAAAACGTTAATGATTATTTCAAACTTCGGGGCATTTCAACAAAAGGCAACCTGGAAATGGCGTTTCAAACAATAGCGATGTTATCTCTCTATATCATTCCCTTTGTGTTGGTAATGACGATACCAATGAATGGATGGGTGGCGATGGTGATGGCCATCATATCGGGTATCGGTATGGCCGGCATTGGCATGTGTGTAATGCATGATGCCGTGCATGGTTCTTATTCAAAAAAAGAATGGATAAACAAAATTTTAGGCGGAACCATGTATTTGTTGGGCAGTAATGTTTTTAACTGGAAAATACAGCATAACATGCTGCATCATGCCTACACCAATATTGAAGGTTATGACCAGGATATAGACTCAAAAGGGCCTATCCGTTTATCACAATATGCACCTTTAAGGAAAATTCATCGTTATCAGTATATCCATGCTTTTTTCTTTTATGGTTTGATGACGATATCCAAACTCATAAAAGATTTTACACAGTTGATAGAATTTAATAAGGCAGGCATTACACTTCAGCATCATGTCAACCCTACTATTGAATACCTGAAAATGGTTACTGTAAAGATGATTTACCTGTTTGTTTTTATTGGTCTGCCAATTTTATTCACACCTTTTGCATGGTGGCAGGTATTGCTGGGTTTCTTTATCATGCACTGGATAGCAGGGTGCATTCTAAGCACAATCTTTCAAATGGCGCATGTGGTAGAAGGCGCTGTTCAATTTTTGCCAAATGATGAAGGAGTTATAAACACTGAGTGGGCTGTTCATGAATTGAGATCTACATCCGATTTTGCAAGAAACAATCGTTTTCTTAATTGGTATATCGGTGGCCTCAATTTTCAGATCGAGCACCACCTGTTTCCTAACATTTGTCATATACACTACCGTAAAATTGCCCCCATTGTGGAAAAGACTGCAAAAGATTTTGGTTTGGCTTACAACCTGAAACCAAGTTTTATGAATGCGCTTCAGTCACACATTCGCAGATTAAAAGAACTGGGAAAATAAATCATAGTTCTCAGCAGGGTTCAATAAAACTAAAAAATTCGATTATCGTTCCCGGGTTCTTTCTCCGGCATCTTTTACTATAATAGAAACTTCGTGGTTTTGTAGCTTGCAATTGCCAAGCCTCCGCTGACAATGAACATTATGAAATCTTCCCCAATGACACTACTCGAAGTATTGATCAAAAATTCTCAATTGGTGTTCGATTTTATGAAAGCCTGCTTCCTGTGCCGCTAAATCGCCAGAGTTCATTTCCTTCAGTGAAGAAAGGTAATCTGTTAGCCATAAATGTAACATATCATGATCTTTACCACTCATTTTGCATTCGCCTACAAGCTTATTAGATTTGGCCTGTAAATCGGCAGCAAGTGTCTTATAATCCGGCTCGGTCAATTGAGCCTCCTTTTCAAAAGCCTGCCGGATCAATCTTATATTCTCACGAGTTGGTTCATCAAGCTTCCATTTTTTTTCTGCATTGAGAGTTAAAGTTGTTGTGCCAGTTTCTTTACCGGTATTTGCAGTACCAGTTTCGTGTTGATGGCTCTTACTATCGGCTCTATGCTGGTTGCACCCCATAGTCAAAACGATCACAAGGCCCAAAAGCAAATGATGTATAAACATATCAGTAGATTTTTTATCAGGTTTCTATTTACCGGTGAGTAATGAATATGGGTAATTTATGATCTTTGATCACATCCTTAATAAAACTTTTTTTAAATACCCGGGAAAGTGAAGACCGCCCAAATGACCCGCTGATAAGTATTGCGTTTTTCTTTTCAATGATCCAGGAAGCAAAATATTCTTTAGGATCAAGATGCAATTTCATTATTGTCAGATCAGGAAAATGCCTGGCAGCGAGTTCTTCAATATATTCCTCGTTAGGAATTTCCTCTTCTCTTTCATTTTTTGCATAGACCAGCAAAGTTGGGTTTCTTACAAATTCAGGAAACAGGTAAGCAAATTGTTTCAGGGCAAAGACGGATGATTCACTGCCGTCATAAGAAAGAATGTTACTTTCCGGAAAGTTAAACTTCTCAGGTACGACCAGCAGAGGACATTCGGCATCATGCAATGCATCTTTAATATAATCGTTAGGGCCATTAACACCTATATTGGCATAAAATTTTTCACTACCGATAATGATGAGATCTGCGAATCGGCTCTCTTTTTTTAGTTCGGGCAATGCAAAGGCATAAAAATCTTTATGAACCCTGTATTCA
>DASUTO010000214.1:0-13288 GCA_036374555.1 Chitinophagaceae bacterium | reverse complement strand
ATTTCAATAACAGGCATGATAAGAGATATTGCCTGGATTAGGGGTAAAAAAGAAAACTATATTTTGTTTTTGAGAAATAATGATCTTCCAGTTATGTATAAAATTTCAAATAAAGCCGAATAGAATTCCCGAACGATGAAGAGTGCGACGCAACATAAGTTCAATAGTAATTGCAAAGCCTGGCTGGCAAAATTTATTGTACCAATAACAATGATCCTCTTTTCATGCTCAGATGAGAAAAATGAGGTGCCGGCATTGTTTGAAGCATTAGAAAGTAAATCCACGGGAATTGATTTTGCAAATAAGCTGACACCGACGGCCGAGTTCAATATGTTTAAGTATATGTATTTCTATAATGGTGCCGGGGTTGGCGTGGGCGATTTTAATAATGATGGTCTCAGCGATATTTTCTTTTCATCAAACCAGGGTGAAAATAAAATTTACCTGAATGAAGGAAAGATGAAGTTTAAAGATGTGACGAAAGAAGCCAAGATCCCGCAGGATGGAGGATGGAGTACCGGCGTTTCTGTTGTTGATATCAATAACGATGGCCTGCTGGATATTTATGTTTGTCGTGTCGGCAAGTATGAAACTTTACAAAGCAAGAACCAATTTTTGATATGCCAGGGAAAAGATGCGAATGGAATTCCTTATTATGCAGATGAGGCAACAAAGTTGGGACTTGACTTCAGCGGCTTTAGTACACAAGCTGCTTTTTTCGATTATGATCTTGATGGTGATCTTGATTTTTTCCTGATGAACCACTCACTTCGTTTCAACGGGACTTTTAATGAACGCTCATCTTACTTAAACTCGTTTGATACACTTTCGGCTGATTATCTTTTTAGAAATGATAACGGAAAATTCGTTGATGTGTCTGCATCGGCTGGCATTAACAGGTCAATTATTGGTTATGGTTTAGGTCTTTCGGTTGCTGATATCAATCTTGATGGCTATCCTGATCTGTATATAGGAAATGATTTTCATGAAAACGATTATCTCTATATCAACCAGAAGAATGGAACTTTTATAGATACTTTAGAAGGCGCCATTATGCACACAAGTCAATTCAGCATGGGCACTGATGTGGCCGATATTACCAATGATGGCTTTCCTGAAATTATTTCGATGGATATGATGCCGGAAGATCCTTATATATTAAAACGTTCGCTTGGGGAAGACGAATACAATCTTTTTCATTATAAAATAAGACATGGTTATCATCCCCAATTTGCCCGCAATACACTGCAATTAAACAGAGGAAATGGGTATTTCAGTGATATTGGTTTTTACAGTAATGTATATGCAACCGATTGGAGCTGGGCTGCTTTGTGGACAGATTTTGATAACGATGGGTGGAAGGATTTGTTTGTCAGCAATGGGATTCCGAAGCGGTTGAATGATATGGACTATGTAAACTATGTCAGTAATGACGAATTGCAGCAAAAAATAAGGGCTAATCGTATTGATGAAAAAGATATGGCGCTGGTTGAGAAATTTCCGCAGATAAAGCTTGCGAATAAATTTTACCTGAATAAAGGCAATGCTAAGTTTATTGATGCAGCATCAATGGTAAGTAATAATATGAAAACATATTCGAATGGCGCGGCTTATGCAGATTTTGATAACGATGGAGATATGGATATGGTAGTAAATAACGTGGATGAGCCGGTACTGATCTATAAGAATCTTTCGAATGATGGAATTATAAAAAAATCTTTTCTTGAATTAAAGCTAAACGGAGCCACTTCAAATCTGAATGCTATCGGGGCAAAGGCAGTCGTCTTTGCAAAAAATGAAATAAGAACATATGAAAAGTTTCCGGTGAGAGGTTTCCAGGGAAGTATGGAAGTACCATTACATATCGGTTTAGATAAAACAAATGTTGATTCGATCCTGCTTATTTGGCCCGATAATACTTATGAGAAACTACCGCCGGTAAAAGATTCAATCCTGACACTCACATACCAGCCAGAATTGGCACAATTCAATTATAGTTTATTCTCGCAGCCTATTTCTAACCCTTTGCGAAAAGCAAAGGATATTACTAATGAGACCGGTTTGTCATTTCTGCATGAAGAAAATCCTTTTAATGAGTTTGATCGTGAGCCGCTTATTCCTTTTATGACTTCCAGAGACGGCCCTGCGCTGGCCGTAGGTGATATAAACGGTGATAAAATGGATGATGTATTTGTAGGATCCTCGAAATTTAAGAAAGCTGTAGTATTTGTTCGGCAACCAGGTGGAAAGTTTGTCAGATCCAATCAGCCTGCATTGGATATTGACAGCACGTATGAAGATGTTGATGCGGTTTGGATAGATGTAAATAACGATACATTTAATGATCTTGTGATTGCAAGCGGAGGAAATGAATATTATGGTAACAGCAGCTATCTTCTACCAAGAGTTTATTTAAATGATGGCAAAGGCAGTCTCAGTCGTCTGCCCGAGGCGTTTAATAAAAATATAATGTTGACAGCCTCATGTGTAGCTCCATACGATTTTGACGGTGATGGTTTTGTTGATCTGTTTATTGGTGGAAGGGCAATTCCGTGGGAATATGGTACAATACCACGTTCTTACCTTTTAAAGAACGATGGAAAAGGGAAGTTTACAGATGTAACAGATCAATTCAGTAAAGAATTATCTCAAGCAGGTTTTGTAAAACATGGGATATGGATTGATTTAGACAGTGATGGTGACAATGATCTGATCCTTTCATTGGAATGGGATGGCATCATTGCTTTTGTGAATGAAAAAGGGAAGTTTGTAAAAAGGTTTCTCACAGACAAAAAAGGTTGGTGGAATTTTACCTTACCTGTGGACATAGATGGTGATAATGATCTTGATCTCATTGCTGGCAACCTTGGTTTGAACAATAGGTTAAAAGCATCCGAAAAGCGACCTGTTCGCCTTTATTACAACGACTTTGATGATAATGGAAAGAAAGAGCAAGTGCTTACCTACTATCTTGGGGAAAAAGAAATTCCTTTTGCCACCAAAGATGAGCTGGTTAAGCAGATACCCGAGCTGAAGAAAAAATATTTGTATGCGGAAGAATTTGCAAAAGCCTCGCTGAGTGATATTTTTAAAAAGGGAAAACTCGGTTCTGCAAGTTTGTTTACTGCTGATTATTTTTCAAATGTTATTTTAATTAATGATGGAAACTGGAATTTTAGATTGAAAGAATTACCCTGGCAGGCACAACTCACTCCTTATTATGATGCGGCTATAGCTGAGATGAATGGTGATGGCCGGCCTGATATTTTGCTTGGTGGTAATTTTTACCCTAACAATATACAAATGGGAGAGTATGATGCAGATTATGGAGCTGTGCTGCTAAATATTGGGAATGGTAATTTTAATTATGCACTGCTTGATGGAACTGTAATAAAAGGCGAAATAAGACGAATAAGGAAACTGGCGTTCGGGAAAGAGCCAGCTTTTATTCTTGCAAGAAACAATGATAGTTTAAAAGTGATCAGCATTCGTTAATCAGAGAATGGGATAATACAATTTCGTTATCCACTTTGTTGTATCAGTTTCCCTGGCCCGGTCTGTTACAAGCATCTGAAAAGGAATTGCAGGAGAAGTGTAATTATGATCTGCGCGATAGATTTCAAGCACATTAAATGCATTTTCAATTGTATAAGGCCCGCCTTTGATCTCCGCTTCGAGTATGTTACCACCCTTTAACATGAATTTTGCAGCAAATTGATTTGTAGTTGGAAGTTCACGGTCAACCGCAATTGCTGTCATCACTTCATAATACGAACTATCCACTTGCTTGATATTTAGCATGGGCGAATTTTTTTCCTTAGCGCCATTTTTCATTATATAATTTCTCAGGTCTTGTATCATCCTATTAATATCATGTACACCCGGCTCCCGGGTGAATGATCGACGAGTAGAGATCAATACTGAATCTGCAACCTTTGTTTTAATGACCCTAATGCCGTAAATATTTTCAGGCCTTTCTGCAAATTTCTTCAAGCTTGTCAGAATTGCATTTAGGTCTTTTCCTATTTCTTTGACTTTTCTGTAATGTGAAATTCGTTTGAAAAGATCAAAGGTGTTTTCCAAGCTAGCATGCCATCTAACTGACGTGGAATCATCGTCAAGAAATACCAGGGTTATCCTGCTTTCCAGGCTAGCGTCCGGTTTCGTAATCGCAATGTCAAATGCATTTAGATGATAAGCTTTTATAAAATATGTCTTCCGATTAAAGGTAAAAGCTGTATCGCCCGGCCACCATTTATACCAGTTAGAATCGTTTGATAATAACCTGGTCACACCGGACATAGCTGCTTTTACATTAACAAATTCATTTATTTGCTGTTTACCAGGTAGAAATAGATACAGCGATAACACGAATACGCTTATAGTCAGGACAATCCCAATCATCAATTTTTTCATGAATATTTTTTCATCTTTAATAAGTCTCAAAAATAACATTGTTGATGAAATAAAAAACAAATGTGAGTAGCGGGAGACGCGTGCAGATAAAAAATAAAAAAACGAAACAAATCTCGTATTTCATTGTTATTTTCAATCTGGCTTCCCTTACCAAATTAACGCTTGCTTATGTCTTTCAAGCCCCGGTTGAGTTTTTGGCAGATCATTAATATGAATGTAGGTTTCTTTGGCATTCAGTACAGTTTCGGGCTTCAACAAAGTGCCGTCAATCCTATCTATGATTTTCTTGGTGCCAAGCCCGATGAAATTCCCTGGTTAAATCTTGCAGGTCCTCTTACTGGCTTACTCGTACAACCGATCATCGGTGCATTAAGTGATAAGACCTGGCATCCAAAATTTGGCAGAAGAAAGCCATTCTTTTTTATTGGCGCCATAATGTGCAGCATTGCTTTGTTCTTATTTCCTTTCAGCTCAGAATTGTGGATGGCGGCCGGATTATTATGGATACTAGACGCAGGTAACAATACAGCAATGGAACCTTATCGGGCTTTTGTGGCGGATAAACTGGATCCGGGTCAGCAACCATTAGGATTTCAAACGCAAAGTTTTTTTACAGGATTTGGTCAAACATTGGCTAATGTTTCATTGTTTATTTTTCCTTTGATCATTGCAGGTCATTCAGGAAAAATCCCTGATTGGGTCTTTGCGTCTTTTATTTTGGGATCTGTTTGTTCAATTGGTTCGGTATGGTGGAGTATGAGAACAACTCCTGAAATTCCTCCAACAGCCGAAGAGTTGCAGGAGATGAAAGCCAAGCCGCTAAATATTTTAAGCCCTTTTATTGATGTTTTTAGCGCTATTAAAGATATGCCGCGTATCATGTGGCAATTAGCATTGGTATATCTCTTTCAATGGTATGCCTTATTTTGTTATTGGCAGAATAGTTCAAAAAGCATAGGCTTATCAATTTATAATGCTACTCCCGAAAACAAAGAGATGTATGAAAAAGCAGTTAGCCTGGCAGGGTTGGTTAATGGCTGGTATAATATTGTAACGTTTGCAGTAGCATTTGCATTAGTAGGGTTTGCAAAAAAATACAGTCCTAAGTGGGTTCATTTTGTTTGTTTGCTGGCGGCCGGGCTTGGGTTTATTGCATTTCCATTTATTGAAAATAAGGCATTGTTGTTTTTTGCTATTTCAGGTTTTGGTATTGGCTGGGCCAGTATGATGGGCATACCGTATTTGATGGTGGTAAGGGAAATTCCAAAAGAACGTTATGGAGTTTACATGGGTATCATCAATATGATGATCGTTATTCCTATGTTGATTCAAACGGTTACGTTTGGTTATGTGCTTAAGAATTTTTTTAATAACGATCCACGTAAAGCCATCCTGTTTGCCGGTATTCTTTTGTTAATAGCCGCTTTATTTACAACCCTGATCAAATATAAAAAACCAACTGGCGAAATCGTTTTACCGGCGCCACCACCCGGGCACTAAATAACTTTATATGAAACAATTCAATTCTATACGATACCTGCTTCTTATTTTCTTTCTCATAGCTGGCTGCGAGCAAAAAGAAAAGACTGCAGCCCTGGAGGAAATAAAAAATAAAACATGGTGGAAAGAAGCAACCGTTTACCAGATATACCCACGAAGCTTTAAAGACACCGATGGAGATGGTGTTGGCGACCTGAAAGGAATTATTTCAAAACTGGATTACATAAAAAGCCTGGCTATTGAGGCAGTATGGTTAAATCCTATTTATGCTTCACCAAATAAAGACAACGGTTATGATATCAGCGACTATGAGATGATACAGCCGCAATTTGGGACAATGAACGATTTTGATTCACTGGTGAAAGGCTTTCATGACCGCGGTATAAAAGTGATAATGGATATGGTACTCAACCATTGCAGTAACGAGCATAAGTGGTTCAAAGAAGCAAGCAGATCAAGAAATAGTCCTTACTATAATTATTTTCATTGGTGGCCAGCTGAAAAAGGCGAGCCTCCTTATCGCTTCAGCATATTTGATGAGAAAGGATATGGATGGGAATTTAATAAGCCGACCAACTCATATTATCTCCATTACTTTGGCGATTTTCAACCCGACCTGAATTGGGAAAATCCACAACTACGACAGGATATTTATAAAATGATGCGTTCGTGGTGTGATAAAGGTGTTGATGGATTTCGGATGGATGCTTTAGCATTTATCAGTAAAGACACAACATGGCCGTCATTGCCCAACGAGTATAATGGTAACTGGCCCCTGTATTATGCAAGTGGCCCGCATCTGCATGATTACATCCAGGAAATGAATCGTGAAGTATTGAGTAAGTATGATCTTGCTACTGTTGCCGAAGCAATGGGTGATATAACCAGAGTGAAGAAATTTGTGGATGAAGACAGGAAAGAACTGGACATGGCTTACAATTTTGAAGCGATTGACTTTGGTTATTTGCCCAATGAATATAAAATGCCTGATCCGAAAGGATATGATCTTGTGCAATGGAAAAAAATTTATGAAAAATGGGATAGTGCATTTATTGATAAAGGTTGGGGCACCATGTATCTTGCCAATCATGATCAACCGAGAATGCTTACACGTTGGGGAAATGATTCGCCGGAGTTCAGAGACTATTCCTCTAAACTGCTCACCACTTTTATTCTTTCGATGAGAGCCACTCCTTATTATTATTTTGGTGATGAAATAGGGATGAGCAATATTAAGTTTGATAAAGTGGAGCAATACAATGATGTGGAATTGCTTACTAACTACGAACAAGTGAAAATTAAGGGCGGTGATCTGAAGCGGTTTTTAGAAGGCATGAAAATATCAAGCCGTGATAATGGTCGTACGCCGATGCAATGGGACACCTCGATCAATGGTGGTTTTAGTAATGGAAAACCCTGGTTGCCCGTAAATGAGAACTATAAAACAATAAACGTAGCGGTGCAGGAGAAAGATGCAAATAGTATTCTTAACCATTTCCGCAAAATGCAGAGGCTGCGTAAAGAATATGAAGCATTGATCTATGGCAAATTTACGTTGGTTGATAGCGATAATCCGGATGTGTTTGCCTATACAAGAGAACTGGATGGAAAGAAAATTTTAGTGTTATTGAACTTCAAGGATAACATATCGACTGTAAAAACAGGCGTTGATCTAAGCAAGGCAAAGGTTGTAATAAATAATTACTCATCTGCCTCCATCGATGGCACATTAAAGCCTTGGGAAGCAGTAATATTTGAGTTTTAAACTAAAACAAATGAACAGAAATTTAATTCTCTGGTCGATCACTGTTGCACTCGGTGGTTTTTTATTTGGAATGGATGTAGCAGTTATCTCAGGTGCCGAACAGGTGATTCAAAGTCTTTGGGGGTTAAGCAAACTTATGCATGGTACCGCGATCGCCATGGCATTATATGGAACTATTGTTGGCGCCATCGTTGGTAGTTTCCCTGCCAATAAATTTGGCCGTAAAAAAACATTGATTTGGATCGGGATCATTTTTTTTATATCATCTGTAGGTGCAGCGATAGCAAAAGATGTTTACACCTTTATGGTTTTTCGATTCCTGGGTGGATTTGCCATTGGCGCATCGTCTGTAGTTGCTCCGATTTATATTTCTGAAATAGCTCCGCCAAAATACCGCGGTCGCTTAGCGGCCTCTTTCCAGTTGAATATCGTTGCCGGGATTTTATTTGCCTACTTATCCAATTATTTATTGCAAGGGGTGGGTGGGGAAGATGATTGGCGCTATATGCTTGGAGTAGTAGCTATTCCTTCCTTACTATTTTCAATTTTCATGCTGTTTACTCCTGAAAGTCCACGTTGGCTGATACTTTATAGAAACAATGAAGAAGAAGCCAGGAAGATCTTCGCCTTAAGTGGTGCGCCGGCAGATGAATTGATCCATGAAATAAAAAATTCTGTTAAGCAACAGAAAAAGGAATCATTGTTCTCAGGAAAATTTAACCGTTATATTTTACTGGCATTTCTTATAGCTTTCTTTAATCAATTATCGGGTATCAATGCTATCATATATTTTGCACCAAGAGTATTTAAAATGGCAGGGCTGGAAAAAAGCAGTGCATTTCTTTCCAGTGTGGGTATTGGTGTTGTTAATTTTATTTTCACACTTGTAGGCTGGTATCTTATCGATCGACTTGGGAGACGAACATTGATGTATATCGGCTCTATCGGCTATATTATTTCTTTATCATTGATCGCATTTTCTTTTTCAGGTGATACACATGCAGGTATTACATGGTTTGTATTTCTTTTTATTGCGGCTCATGCAGTTGGGCAAGGCGCCGTCATCTGGGTTTTTATTTCTGAAGTTTTTCCAAATTCAGTTCGCGCAGCAGGTATGTCATTAGGAAGCTTGACGCATTGGTTTTTTGCCGCCCTGATATCACAAACATTTACATTTTTTGCGGAGTCACCATCAATTGGCCCCTCAATGATATTTGCCTTCTTTGCGGGGATGATGGTACTTCAATTATTATTTGTGTGGAAACTAATGCCGGAAACAAAGGGCATAGCATTGGAAGATATGAACACAAGGATTGGTCATTGAACAAAATGAAAATCATAATTTATAGTAAAGTATAAAATTCCCCTTTAGGGGTTAGGGATATGAAAAAAATTCTTTGTATTGGCGAAGCATTGATCGATATGATCTGCACTGATAAAGGAAAGCCTTTATCAGAAGGAGAAAATTTTTTGAAAAAACCGGGAGGTGCGCCAACAAATGTTGCTGCTGCTATTGCTGCATTAGGCGGCGACGTGGAGCTGGCAGCTAAAGTTGGTAAAGATCCCTTTGGTCAACACCTGGTTGATGTTATGGACTCTTTTGGTGTAAGTACAAAATGGATGTTGCAGGATGAAAATTATTTCACCACGTTTGCCTTTGTTTCGTTGATGGAAAATGGTGAAAGGGATTTTTATTTTAACCGCGGTGCTGATGGGCAACTGAATCGTGATGAAGTGGATGCGATCGATCTTGAAGAATTCTCTATTGTACACTTTGGTTCTGCAACAGCTTTTTTGCCAGGTCCCTTGCAGATCGCTTATCAAAGTCTTCTGCAAAAATCTTTATTACAGGAGATCTTTATCAGCTTCGATCCGAATTACAGGGGCCTATTATTTCAACATGATAAACAATCTTTCATTGACCAGAGCTGGAATTTTTTAGATTGCTGTCATTTTTTTAAAGTAAGCGATGATGAAGCAATGATGCTTACCGGCAGAGCAACCCTGACAGATGCTGTCAATGAACTTCTTTTAAGAACAAGATCTGTATTTGCAATTACATTGGGGAAAGATGGAACCATGCTTGGAATAAACGGTAAAACGAAAATAATCCCCAGTATAAAAATAAAACCAGTTGATACTACCGGCGCAGGTGATGCGTTTGTTGGCGCAGTTTTGTATCAATTAGAAGGAAAATCATTGGCAGAAATTAAATCAATGGCTTTGTCTGACTGGGAAAAAATAGTGATCAACGGGAATAAAGCTGGTGCAAGGACATGTGAGTATATGGGTGCCATGGAGGCATTCAAACACTTGAGCAGCGATATATTTAAATAATAAACGACAGACACGAAAATCATGCAGCCCCCGTTATTTTCAAAAATGTTCAAGGAAAGATTTCAATCATCGCTCGGTAATCTCAGTAATCTTTACAATTCTATCTACGGGTTTCATCCATCGGGAAGAGAAGGCTTTTCTGAATTACTTGAAACAATTGAAAAAGCTTTTGGCGAAAGAACGGATGAGCTGAAAATAAGGGACCTGGAAAAGTTGGATACAGAACCAACACATTGGTTTCTCAGCAATGAAATATGCGGGATGAGTTTATATGTGGATCGGTTTTGTGGTTCAATTGCTGAATTAAAGAACAAGCTTGATTATTTTGAAAAACTCGGTGTCAACCTTCTTCACCTGATGCCGGTATTTGAGAGCCCCGAAGGTGCAAGTGATGGCGGCTATGCGGTTTCTGATTTTAGAAAAGTAGATAAACGTTTTGGAACACTTGATGATCTGAAAGAGCTTGAAGATGAAATGCGCAAGCGCAACATGTACCTGATGCTGGATATTGTTCTCAATCATACTTCCGATCAGCATGAGTGGGCATTGAAAGCAAAAAAGGGAGATACGGATCACCAGGATTATTTTTATTTTTTTGATGACATAATAGAACCTGGTGAATTCGAGAAGTCAATGCCCGAGATTTTTCCTGAAGCAGCACCGGGAAATTTTACCTACGTCAAAGAATGCGATAAATGGGTAATGACAGTGTTTCATAATTACCAGTGGGACCTGAATTATACCAATCCACAGGTATTTGTTGACATGATCGATACGATCTTCTTTTATGCAAATCTTGGTGTGGATATTCTCAGGATAGACGCGCCGGCGTTTATCTGGAAAGAAAAAGGAACCCGGTGTCAGAATCTTCCACAGGCACATGTCTTGTTGCAACTGATCAAACAATGTATTTGGATCGCCACTCCCGGTATGGCAATATTAGGCGAGGCGATCGTTGCACCAAATGAGATCATGAAATATTTTGGCACTGATGATAAAGAAGCAGAAGAATGTGACCTTGCTTACAATGCTACCCAGATGGCTTTGCAATGGGATGCATTAGCCACCGGTGATACGAGAGTGATGATGGCCGCACAACAGGAGCTGTTGAGAAAACCTTATGGTACATCCTGGATCACCTACACCCGGTGTCATGACGATATAGGTCTCGGATATGATGATCATATGATCGATACTGCCGGATACGATCCGGTCCAACATAGAAAATTTCTCAAAGATTATTACTCGGGAAATTATTATGCATCCCCGGCAAAAGGTGCTTTGTTCTCCGTGAATGAAAAAACAGGTGATGCACGGATCAGCGGATCACTGGCATCGCTTTGCGGATTGGAAACTGCAATCGATAAGAAAGATGCAGCAGCTATTGAGTTATCAATTCAGAAAATTAGTATGATGCAGGCCATGAGTTTTTTCATTGGCGGTATTCCAATGATCTTTTATGGAGATGAGGTTGGACAGTTGAATGATTACTCTTATTTAAATGATGCGGGAAGAGGTTATGATAACCGCTGGATGCATCGGCCAATCATTGATTGGAAAAAAAATGAAAATGTTGATCAGCCGGGAGCTATTGAAAATATAATTTTTACATCCACTCAAAAACTTATTCAGCTTCGTAAAAAACTTTCGGTGATCGCTGATAAGAAAAACCTTACCTGGTTGCGACCCCATAACAGTCATGTTGCCGGCTTTTTGCGTGCATGGGATGATGAAAGGGTTTACTGTATTTTTAATTTCAGCAGACGGAAGCAATCTTTGACATGGTATGCATTTAAAGAGAACGGTATGAGACCATCACAGTTATTTGATCATTGGAGTGAAAAAACATTTGAAGTGGGAAGGGATAATGAATATTTTGTTTTGCCGCCGTACTCGTTTTTTATACTTGAACCTCGATAAATCTGGCTAAGAGATTAAAAGAGAGAAGGAGAAAAAGAGATATGCACCTACTCCTTAACTCTTTTTCTCCTTTAAACTCTTAGTTAAAAGTTATTCCGGTTTTCCATACTTCGCAATCAACGCTAGCAACACACCATTGGTCCAGCCAAACCCATCTTGCCCCGGGTATTCGCCGCCACCTGCTTCAAGCTGAGTGTCTACAACATTATATTTTTCCATCAACTTACCGGTACGATTATATACATCCATATTTAATTTCATCCAACGCATTCCAATGTCTTTAGCCAGTTCCTTTTGTCCGCAACGATCAAGACCCCAAATGACCATCCAATTCAAAGGAGCCCATCCATTCGGTGAATCCCATTGTTGGTTTGTATTCTTCTCTGTAGTTGTTACACCACCCGGTTGTAACAGCTTTGCTTTAATGGCTTCAGAAGCTTTTTTAGCCTGCAGGCTCAGGTAATCAGGTTTGCTTTCAAAAAAACAAAAGGGATACATGCCTGCCGGGGTAACTTCGCTCAGTATTCGTTGTGTTTTAAAATTATAATCACAGTAATAATTCAGTTTTGAATTCCAGCAATATTTATCAATTGCAACTCTTCTTTTCTCTGCATTTTTTCTGTATTCATTTGCTAAACTGTCTTTTCCTCCGGTCAGATATCCTTTTGAAATAGCATACTCAAGATTGACCAAAAGGGCATTCAGATCAACAGCAATATAATTTGTGACTTGAATTGAGGTAAGATTTTTTCCATCAGCGAACCAGCGGTTGCTGAAATCAATCCCGCTTTCAGCACCTGCACGCAAGTGCTTATACATTTCAATTTTATTTCGTTTTGACCTTGCGGCAGTTTCAATATCTTCCCGCCAGCTTTCCTGTCTTGGCACATTGCTGTCATCCCAATAGCGATTCAAAATAGTTCCATCTTTTAACTTTACAACCCGGCGAAAGGCTTGTCCAACTTTTAATTTCGAGGACCCATCCATCCAAAATTTGTATTCTTTTTCTAATGCAGGTAAAAATGTAACAAATACATTATCTCCTTTTATCGTAGCAAGTAGTTGCACCATTGCAGCAAAGAACGGCGGCTGCGAACGACCAATATAATAACTCCTGTTTCCATTGGGAATGTGTCCGTATGTTTCGATGAGATAAGCAAAGTTTTTGATCATGTTCTCGATCATTTCTGTTTCACCGCTTTCTTTTAAGCCGAGCATAGTTAAATAATAATCCCAATAATAATTTTCGCGAAAGCGACCGCCCGGAACTATATAAGGATATGGTAAGGGCAACAAGGAACTTCCTTCGATCTTTTTATCCGGCTCACGCCTTAGTGCACCCCAAAGATT
>DASUTO010000213.1:0-3481 GCA_036374555.1 Chitinophagaceae bacterium | reverse complement strand
ATAATAGTTGAACCCAATAATATCCGGAGGGCATGGGTTTTCTAAAAAAAATCCTAGTTCAATTACGTCAATGCCCATTGAAATAAAATAATTCCAGAAAAAGTGTTGCTGATCTACTTTGCCGCATAACAGGTCATAAGTAAGCCAGCGTCTCTCATTCTCAAAATCCGCCTGGTAAGAAAGCAAAGCTGTACTATGTGTTTTGGAAAGATCTTCTGTTTGTACCAGTTTAGCTTTGGGATTTATTTTCCTGATAGCCTGCATGCTCATTACAACTCCCTTTAGTTGATTGATGAGCATTCTAAAAAAGGCTAATTCATCCTTACTATGCGGATACCATAAACCATATAGTCCGCTGAACCTTGCCGTGGTCAATGGTTCATTAACGGGAGTATAATATTCGATCCATGGAAATTTTTTAGCAACAGCGCTGGCATATAAAGCAAGTTTGCCGGGAAAATCGGGGTCGGTAAGATCTGTAAATGCAGGACCGCTGCCATGATGCACCAGTCCTACAATTGGCTTAATATGTTTCTTCCGGATTGAAGTAAGTTGTTTTTCGGACCACTTCCAGTCAATAGCAGTATTCGCTATTGGCTGGTGAATTTCCCATAGCAAAGGATACCTTAGTTTTTTTATACCAAGCTCTGCAAACCGTTCGATATCGCCCGGTCTATCATAATGACCGGAATAAAACAGTTGGTCACGAAAAACATCCTGTACCCTATTGATCGTACATTCCACACCTCCCCAAACTTCAGGATTGCAATGCTGGTAATTTATGTCCGTTGATCTGTGTTCCATTTTCATGTTCTTTCGAGCCAATGATTTTTTTAAACAGGGTTAACGATTGTGCTACCACCTGGTCCATGTTATAATATTTATACGTGGCCAATCTTCCAACGAAATGAACATTCGGCATTTCTGTAGTCAATGCCTGGTATTTTTTATATAGTTCTGCATTTTCGGGACGAGGAACAGGATAATATGGATCTCCCTCTTCTTTCGGATACTCATATACCATTGTTGTTTTTGGATGCTTTTGTCCTGTCAGGTATTTAAACTCGGTTACTCTTGTATAAGGATGTTCATTAGGATAATTTACAGTGCCTGTTGGTTGAAAACATTCTGTTTCTATAGTTTCAAATTTGAATTCAAGCGAACGATACGGCAATTTTCCATAGCAATAATCAAAATAATAATCGATCGGGCCTGTATAGATCATTTCTTTGTACGGGATCATGTCTTCTATCTCTTTATAATCTGTATTCAGCATCACTTTTATTCTTGGATGAGAAAGCATTTTCTCAAACATCTTTGTATAACCCTGTAAGGGCATCGCCTGGTACGTATCTGTGAAATACCGGTCATCTTTATTTGTACGGGTTGGTATTCTTGCTGCTACCGAAGCATCTAATTCACTCGGATCCAATCCCCATTGTTTTTTTGTATATCCTTTGAAAAATTTCTCATACAATTCTTTCCCAACTTTACTGATCACAACGTCTTCTGAAGTGACTATCCGATCCTTCTTTTCAGCTCTATGCTCAAAAAATTTTTCAACTTCAGAAGAACATAATTGTGTACCGTATAGTTTATTGATTGTATTAAGATTGATGGGTATTGGAACCAGCATTCCATCTACACTTGCCAATACCCTATGCTCATAAGGTCTCCAGGTTGTAAATTTCCCGAGGTAATCATAGATCTCTTTACAATTCGTGTGAAAGATATGCGGGCCGTATAAGTGTACAAGTATTCCTTCATTATTATAATAATCATAAGTGTTTCCTCCAATATGATTTCTTTTATCAATTATTAAAACTTTTTTCCCTGCCTGGCTGGCCAGCCGCTCCGCGATGACGGCGCCGGCAAACCCTGCTCCTACAACCAAATAGTCAAACATAGGTCTGTGATTTATTTTCATGATTAATAGTTTTTGTGTTAATAGTTTTAGTCATAAGATCATTCATACGTTTCCAGATATCATCCCATGACATGGTTTCCAGTAAAGCATCTACCTCCTTTAACCAACGCTTACTTCTTTCAGTTGATAAATATTGTTCAATGGCTGCCACAAACTCACCGGGAGTATCCGCAATGCTTACTACTTTCTTATCACCGTATGGATGAACGACATCATGGATAGAAGTTGATACAACCGGCTTTCCGGCAGCAAGAAACTCTGGTGTTTTTGTCGGACTGATATATTTCGTAGCTTCATTTAATTCAAAAGGCATCATCGCAACATCCCATCCTGCGAGATATGCAGGTAACTCTTTATAATCACGCATCCCGATAAAATGGATATTCCTGTTTACAGGTAACGTAGCGGGATCGATCTTAGCCGTCGGCCCAATAACTATAAAATGCCAATCAGGACGTTGTTCTGCTGCTGATCTTAGAAGTTCAATATTGAAACGTTCATCAACAACACCATAAAATCCAATTCTGGGATGAGGAATGTCCGCCTGATCAGCTGGATCTTTTACAAATTTTCTTGCCTGTATAAAGTGGTTCACATCGATACCACTAGGAACTCCAAAAATGTTCGAATGAAATTTCTTTTTTGCTTCATACAAATGCATGCCACCTGTAAATACAAGGTCGGCTTTCGCAAAGAGTTTTTGTTCCCAATCTTTTAATTCGGGGGAAGCAAATTTGAAAGATGAAAGTTCATCCATGCAATCGTACACAAGTAATGCCGGTTTTAAATGATCGCTAAACGCAAATGACAGAGGAGTATAATACCAGGTGACATAAGCTTTAATCTTCATCGAAACCATGAACATATCAAGCAAGTGACGCAATGAAAGACTGATATTAATAGTATCGCTGGTAATATGTGGTGTTACAACACAGACCCCGCTAACGGGGTCATCAAAAATTTCATTGTATTGTGAGGGAGCGTCATATACAGGTTCTTCGAAAAAAAACACCCGGCGTTCTTTTGCAAAGCGACTCATTAAATGCTGGGGTCGTTGATAAACAAAATTCCAACGCAGATGAGAGAAGCAGATAAGATCGATATCTATTTTCGAAGGTGGTGTCATACTCGTTTATAAATCATTATAAAGAATTATGCCACAACATTCTTTATCAGAATTCGCTGATTAAAAGCGGCGAAGAGTTAAATGTTTGTGGAAAAAAAATTGGACAAACATTATTTGTCCTATTGCGGCTAATACGTGTAGAAATTTATTCTCATTTATTATTTTAGAAGGCGAAACAATGAAGCATCATAATTTTTTAATTTTCAACTTCAATCTCATCAGGCCACCGAAAAAAAATCTTAAGCTGAATGTTTCAAAGACACCGGTAAAAAAAGATTTAATTTTTCTTAGAACTGTCGAATGCGATCGGGTGAATAAAGAAACAGTTGTTGCTATTGATCCATGCAATCCGATAGTCCTTACACTTGATCCATGGCCTCAATATGTTTTTATAGCTGCCAATGGTCAAATGACGATAATAGCATCTG
>DASUTO010000212.1:0-2019 GCA_036374555.1 Chitinophagaceae bacterium | reverse complement strand
GTCAAAGCAGGGTAGTGGTAAGTGTAAAAGCCGACCTGATCGAAAAATTTGAAAATGCAATAAATGGTTTTCCGCATGAAAGAATTGGATTGGTGACAAGTGGCGAAATGCTGGTAAATGGCGACTTCTGGGGAACGATCGATTGGTGGCAGGAAGAATATGATTCTGCTATTGAAGATCATTTATCAAAAGAAGAAGCCGGTGCTGCATTAAGTTCAATTTAAAGGATATTGAGGTTAAGGTTAAGATTGAGAATGGAAAAACGCTTAATCTCAGTCTTAACCTTAATCTTTTATAAATTATGGATCGCAATTCAGTCATATTGGTCACAGGTGCTGCAGGCTTTATTGGCAGCTGTATGGTTGGCTATCTCAATCGTAAAGGTTATCACAACCTTATCATTGTTGATGAATTCGATGATGAAAGCAAAAAGCACAATTACGAGGATAAGAAGATCATTGCAAGAGTTGACAGGAATGAATTGTTTGAATGGTTAAACGGCCATCCAATGCAAATTGATTTTATATTTCATTTGGGGGCAAGAACTGATACCACTGAATTTAATTATGAGATCCTGGAAAAACTAAATGTCGATTTTTCAAAAAAGATCTGGAACTATTGCGTTGAAAAAAATATTCCTCTGGTTTATGCATCTTCGGCTGCTACTTATGGCGACGGAGAATTAGGTTATAAAGACGATCATGAGTTGCCATACAAACTACATCCTTTAAACCCTTACGGCAAATCAAAAAATGAATTTGATAAGTGGGCTCTTCAACAGACGCTGAAATCTGAACTCCGAACTCCGAATTCACCTCCGTTTTGGGCTGGCTTAAAATTTTTTAATGTCTATGGTCCCAACGAATATCATAAAGGCAGGATGGCAAGTGTGATATTTCATTCTTTTAATCAAATAAAGTCTTCAGGCAAAGTAAAGCTTTTCAAATCTCATAAACCCGGGTATGAAGACGGTGAACAACTTCGCGATTTCGTATATGTAAAAGATGTGGTTGATATCTGCTATTGGTTGATGAATGAAAAACCTGCACCAGGTTTATATAATTTGGGAACCGGCAAAGCAAGAACATTCAAAGACCTGGTTACCGCTATTTTTAAAAGTCTTGACAAAAAACCTGTGATTGAATTTATCGATACTCCATTGGATATTCGTGACAAGTACCAATACTTTACCGAAGCCGATATGACAAAACTTCGCAATGCCGGTTATAAAGAAGATTTTTATTCATTGGAAGAAGGCGTTGAAACCTATGTAAAGAATTTTCTTATAGTAAAAAAATATTACTGAGCCCCCAAATCCGCCTCAGGCGGAGCTTATGAACTGACCTCATATCAAATTTCATTGCCAACAGAATATTCATGATATTTGTACATGTTGTTTGCCGTCCCGCCGCAGGCGGGATGGCATTTTTTATTAAATACAATATTTATGTCAAAGAAAATTGCAATCATTGGTGGTGGTAATCTGGGCGCATCGATCGCCGATGGATTAATTCAAAGTGAATTCAGTCGCCCGGTAGAAATCTCCATAACAAGAAGAAATCTTTCACCACTTAGTCGTTTTGCAGAACAGGGATCGATGGTGCATAGTGATAATAAAAAAGCAGTGAAGACTGCGGAGATCATTATCCTTGCAGTAAAGCCGTACAATTTTGCTGACATCATTGAAGAAATAAGAACCACGCTTGATCCAAAAAAACATGTTATTGTTTCAGTTATCACAGGAGTTTGGATCGAACAAATTCAAAAGGCGATCGACAAACCTGTACCAGTGATCCGTGCCATGCCAAATACGGCTATTGCTATTCAACAAAGCATGACATGTCTTGCACATGCAAACGCATCTTCATCGCAAATAAATTATATCCGCCAGTTGTTTGATCAACTGGGAAAAACCGTAATGATCGATGAAAAACTGATGGATGCTGCGACGATACTCGGAGCATGTGGCACCGCTTATGCTATGCGTTATATCCGTGCAAACATCCAGGGAGGAATTGA
>DASUTO010000211.1:0-3293 GCA_036374555.1 Chitinophagaceae bacterium | reverse complement strand
AAGTTTGGAAAGGCAATGCCCGCGGATGCAAGGATGCGATATTTTTATCAGTGGGTACCGGCATTGGCGCAGGCATCTTAATCAATAATGAGGTATTACGTGGCTCACATGATATCGCGGGAGCTATTGGCTGGATGGCATTAGACAGACCTTTTAACCAAAAATATATTTCATGCGGAGATTTCGAGTACAATGCTTCGGGAGAAGGAATTGTAAAAGTTGCAAGAGAAATGCTTGACAGCGGTACTTACAACAAAAGTGTTTTGAATAATATAAATCCCGCTCTGCTTTCAGCAAAAGATATTTTTGATGCTTATGAAAATGGTGATGAAATCGCTAAAAAAGTTATTGCAAATGCTATTGAATACTGGGGCATGGCTGTTGCCAACCTTGTGAGTTTATTTAATCCTGAAAAAATAATTTTTGGAGGAGGTGTGTTTGGCCCGGCATTAAAATTTTTGGATGAGATCTATATTGAAGCAAAAAAATGGGCGCAGCCGATCAGCATTCAGCAGGTAAAGTTGCAGGCTTCTGCATTAGGAAGCGATGCAGGTTTGTATGGAGCAGGCTTGCTGGCGTTGAGAGATTAAATCTATATTCACATCATGTATAAAAGGAAGCAGGTTTTCGCTGCAGCATGTATCGGGCTTTTATTATTCGGCATCATGCTTATCACCCTTGGTTCTATTTTACCATCGCTTACTGCAAAGTTCATGTTGAATGAAATAAGTTCAGGCAAACTGGTTTCATTGCTTCCCATTGGTATTATCGCCGGCTCATTGGTATTTGGCCCGGTTGCAGACAGGTATGGTTATAAAATGTTATTCATAAC
The DNA here is from genome assembly GCA_036374555.1 of Chitinophagaceae bacterium. Taxonomy (GTDB): domain Bacteria; phylum Bacteroidota; class Bacteroidia; order Chitinophagales; family Chitinophagaceae; genus VBAS01. The sequence goes on along the minus strand of DASUTO010000211.1, from coordinate 2,461 downwards.
AACTACGTTGCTGATGTTACTTGCATTTGAAGGACTCGCTTTTGCAAATTCATTTTTGTTATTACAGGTTTCTATATTTGTGTTGGGGTTTGGAGGTGGGGTCATTAACGGTTCAACCAATGCGGTAGTTGCTGATATCAGTGCAGAAGATAAAGGTGCGAACCTGAGCCTGCTGGGTGTTTTCTTTGGCGTAGGTGCATTGGGAATGCCGTTGCTGTTAAGTATTTTATCAAATCGTTTTGAATATCCGTATATACTTTCTTCTGTCGGAATTATCATGTTGCTGGCTGCTATTTATTTTCTTACAATTAAATTCCCTACGGCTAAACATGAAAAGGGGTTACCAGTAAAAGAAGCCTTTAAATTATTGAAACAACCCGCTTTATTGTTAACCTCCTTCTTCCTGTTTTTTCAAAGTGGTGCCGAGAGTTTGATCAATAACTGGACAACAACTTTTTTCCAGTCTGATCTGAAATTCACCGAAAAAGATTCTTTGTTTGCGTTATCATGCTACCTGGGCGGATTAACACTAACACGGCTTTTATTGGGAAAGCTTTTGAAAAAGATCTCTTCTTTTTCAATTATGATAACATCTTTACTATTGGCAGCGGCCGGCGGTTTTCTATTATTGTATTCAGGTTCCTACGTTAATTCATTAGTTGCATTAATTGTGCTCGGTGCAGGATTTGCAGCAAGTTTTCCTGTGATACTTGGATATATCGGCCATATCTATGCAAATCTTTCAGGAACGGCTTTCAGTATTGCATTTGTCATTGGGTTAACAGGCAACACCCTGATAAATTATTTCTTTGGTTTGCTTTCGAATGAATATGGTACAAAACAGCTCCCTGTTTTATTGCTATGTGTCATTGCTTGTTTGCTTATTCAGATCTTACTAATAAAACAAAATATTTCTTCAAAAATTAAAATGTAAAAAGATATGCTGGCGAAAACGTGGTTGCAAAATGCAAGAAACATAATGGATAAAATTGAAGAAACACAGTTGGATAAAATCCGACAGGCTGCGATGGTAATGGCTGATACGATTGAAGCAAATCGGTGGGTGCATACATTTGGTTGCGGTCATGCTACGCTTCCAATTGAAGAAATGTATCCCCGCATTGGGGGATTTGTCGGTTTTCATCCGATGATCGAATTGCCCTTAACTTTTTTCACCAATATCGTTGGGGGAATGAGTGTACAGAATTTTGTTTTTTTGGAAAGAGTGGAAGGGTATGGAACGGAGATCATGAAAGGATACAATTTTGATAAAAGAGATTGTATGTGGGTGTTCTCTCATACAGGAATAAATGCAGTGAACATCGATGTAGTGCTGGAAGCAAAAAGACAGGGAATGAACGTGATCGTGTTTGGTTCGGCTAAAGAAGCGGAGGGAAAGAAATCGAGACATAGCAGCGGAAAAAATATTTTTGAGCTGGCTGATCTTGTTGTGGACACTTGTGTGCCGATACAAGACGCCTGCGTTCCTTTAAAAAATCATTTTGATAAAGTTGGACCTGTTTCAACCCTTGCATTTGTAACGGCTGTTTGGATGACAGTAACAACGGTTGCCGAGATACTAGCTGAACGCGGGGTCAAGCTTTTTATTCATCCTTCACATAATGTGCCGGGAGATACTACAGCAAAAGAGAGATTGGATGAAGCGTTGGGAGAGTATAAGAAAAGGATCGCCGGGGTGTAAGATCGTGAAACGTCAAAAGTGAATCGTGAGACGAAAACTTTCACGTTTGACGTTCACTTTTCACGAAAGATGATAAGCGAACAGAACCCTGAAGGGTGCGACGCAATCCCGCCTCAGGCGGGACTTAATAGAATTCCTTTAGCTGACTTCATAATAACATTTATCTTGCGCCACTAAATACTTATCCGATGAAATTAGTTTCTTATTTACAGGATGGTAATGACAGGTTGGGTGTATTGATCGATGATCTTGTTTATGATATGGAAGTGTTGCATCCTGATCTGCCAAATAGCATGGGTTTGTTCCTGAATTTTTGGGAAGAATCTTATCCTGTGGCACAGGCTGGAGAAATGATGTTGCGTGAAGGAGAAAGGAGCAGCAACAAAGGAATGCCATTAAGTGAATTGAATTTGCTGGCGCCGGTTCCTTTCCCTACTTCATGCCGTGATGGTTATGCGTTTCGGCAACATGTGGCGGCTGCCAGGAGAAATCGTAAAGTGGAAATGATACCGGAGTTTGATCAGTACCCGGTTTTTTATTTTACCAATCATCATAGCATACAGGGGCCGGGTGATGTTCGTTGCATGCCTGATCATTTTGAGAAACTGGATTTTGAACTGGAAGCGGCGATCGTGATCTGCAAACATGGAAGAAATATAAAAGCGGAGGAAGCCGATGAATATATCGGCGGGTTGATGATCATGAATGATCTGAGTGCAAGACGTTTGCAGATGGAAGAAATGTTATTGAACCTGGGGC
>DASUTO010000210.1:0-9950 GCA_036374555.1 Chitinophagaceae bacterium | reverse complement strand
CAGAAACAATTGATTGCATTCATTCGCGATTCCATAAAATCGAAAAGTCGGGCAGACTGGATTCGAACCAGCGACCCCTACGTCCCGAACGTAGTGCGCTACCGGGCTGCGCTACTGCCCGAAAAAAGGGCAATCATTCTTAGTTAAAATGACTACCCTTCTCTAAACTATGTCGGGTGGACTGGATTCGAACCAGCGACCACTTGCACCCCATACAAGTGCGCTACCGGGCTGCGCCACCACCCGAAGCATTATAATAATGCGGGATGCAAATCTATGATTTATTTGGTATGAGAAAAAGTTGAACTTGATAGAAGAAAGGAAGAATATCTTTCATTAAATCAATTTATATTTTGAAAAGTAGTGTTGCGCCTTGAATTTTGCCAAAGGCAAGCAAAACATGAACAAATTAGAAATACAAGAATCATTTCAATTAGAAAATGGTAAAACTTTACCTGGATTGACTATTGCTTATCATAGCTATGGGAATTTGAATGAAGCAAAAGATAACGTGGTGTGGGTTTGTCATGCACTTACCGCAAATAGTGATGTGTTTGATTGGTGGCCGGGTTTGGTTGGAGAAGACTGTGTCGTCAATCCGAAAGACCATTTTATCATTTGTGTAAATATGATTGGCAGTTGTTATGGCAGCAGCGGTCCTTTGACCATCAATCCTGAAATTAAACAACCGTATTATTCGTCATTTCCTGTTGTTACTATCAGAGATATGATCAATTCATTTATTCTTGTTCGTAAAAAACTTGGAATTGAAAAGATAAAATTGCTCATGGGTGGGAGCATGGGTGGCTACCAGGTATTGGAATGGTGTTTAATGGAACCGGATGTTATTCAAAACAGTTTTGTTATTACAACATCTGCCGCAGAAAGTGCATGGGGAATTGCCATACATACATCACAACGATTAGCAATAGAGGCAGATCAAACATGGAAAGACAGTTCAGCTGATGCTGGTAAGAATGGGATAAAAGCTGCAAGAGGTATCGGAATGCTCACTTATCGCAACTATAAAATATTTCACCAGAAACAAACTGATCCTGATTTTACGAAAATTGATAATTACAAGGCTTCGGCTTACATTCTTCACCAGGGGAATAAATTGTCAGATCGTTTTAATGCCCAGAGTTATTGGCTGCTTACAAAATCCATGGACAGTCATAATATTGCCCGGGGAAGATTTAATACACTCGACGAAGCCTTAAAACAAATTCATCAACCAATGTTAGTGGTCGGCATCGATAGCGATATTCTTTGTCCTGTTCCTGAACAAAAATTTTTGGCAGAAAATATTCCCAACTCCACACTTCATATTATTTCTTCTGATTATGGTCACGATGGGTTCTTAGTCGAAACCCAAACCATCTCAAGACATTTATTTGAATGGATGGAGAAGCATGGGATCTGATGGCCGAATTGTTTTACGGTTAAATTGTTATCATTTCAATTGAGCAATTAAACAATTTAGCCATTTAACAATTAAACCACTTCCAATGCTTGTAAAATATCCTTAAGTATGTCTTCCCTGTGTTCGAGGCCAACTGAGATTCTTATTAATCCCGGGGTGATAGCAACTGCTTGTCTTTCGTCTTCGGTAAGTTTCGCATGTGTTGTACTTGCGGGGTGAGACGCAATGCTTCGTGTATCACCAAGATTTGCTGTCATTGACAACATCTTTAGGCTATCAAGAAATTTCTTACCTGCTTCAAGACCGCCTTTTAATTCAAAACAAAAAATGCCACCGCCATTCAGCATTTGCTTTTTTGCAATTTCAAATTGAGGATGTGATGAAAGAAACGGGTATTTAATTGATTTGATCTTTTTATGACTTTGTAATTGTTCAACTATGTAGTTTGTATTTGAAGCATGTCGCTCCATTCTCACATCCAATGTTTCCAAACTCTTACTCAATAGCCATGCATGAAAAGGCGATAGGGCAGGGCCGGTATTCCGACAAAACAAATAGATCTCTTTTATCAGTTCTTTTTTACCAACAATAACACCACCTAAAACTCTTCCTTGTCCATCCAGCCATTTTGTGGCACTGTGTACTACAAGATCAGCTCCGAGTGAAATTGGCAATTGTCCAAATGGAGTTGCAAAACAATTGTCAACATTTAAAATAATATTATGCTTATTTGCAAGATCAGCCAGTGCTTTTATGTCAAGTATCTCCAATCCGGGATTGGTGGGGCTTTCAACATAGATCATTTTCGTATTCGGCCTTATATTTTTTTTCCATTCATTTATGTTCGCTGAAGCGTCAACATAACTGTATTCAATACCATATTTTGAAAGATACTTCGTGATGATATTGTGAGTACTTCCAAATAATGCACGGCAGGAAAGTAAATGATCACCACTTTTTAATAAAGCCATAAAAGAACCAAACACTGCACTCATTCCTGATGCAGTTGCATAACCTGCTTGGGCACCTTCTAATGCAACCATTTTATCAGTAAATTCCTGCACATTTGGGTTACTGAAACGACTATAAATATTATCATCGCTTTCATCAGCAAATGCAGCACGCATTTCCTCTGCCGTATCAAAACAAAAACTACTGGTAAGAAAAAGAGGAACGGAATGCTCCATCTCATCGGTTTTGTTCACTTGTGTTCTAATGGCTTTTGTGTTCGGATGCATATTTTCTTCGATTGCTTTAAAATTTCAAAGTTAAGTAACGAGGCTTAAGCCTGATTCTTTATTTTTACTTGTACTACGAAGTCAAAGCGTAGTGGTATATAATGACACCCGAACGTCGTGAGAAATTGCAGGCAGTTTTAAGCAAACGGCAAAACGATATAACGATCGTTTTGGAAAATGTTTTTGATCCACATAATATATCAGCTGTAATGAGAACCTGTGATGCGGTCGGTGTACAGGAATTATATGTGCTGAATACAAAAATACCCCGGCATAAAAAATGGGGAGCCAAAAGTTCTTCCAGCGCTGCAAAATGGCTAACCGTTTATCAGTTTGAGAATGCAGAAGAATGTTTTTCTGAACTGAGAAAGAAGTACTCAAAAATTTTAACTACACATTTAAGCAGCGATGCCGTAAACTTGTATGAAATAGATCTTACCCAACCGGTGGCGCTGGTTTTTGGCAATGAACACAGCGGCGTTTCAGAAGAAATAAGAAGCCAGGCTGATGGAAATTTTATCATCCCACAGTCAGGAATTATAAGGTCGCTGAATATAAGTGTAGCTTGCGCAGTAACTTTATATGAAGCCTACCGGCAAAAAGCTTTAGCCGGGCATTATGATAAAGCAAAGCTTAATGGAGATGTTTTGAAAGAGCTGATGGATAAATGGGGTTATGAGAAAGAAAGTAACGAATTGTAAATGGTGACAAGCAATTATAAAATGATCAATAAGCCATACTGGAATTTACTTTTTGTATTTGTCCTATTCTTTTCATGCAGGGAAGTAAATTCTCAATCCATCCCTAAATGGAAAATAACCGACCTCGAAGAGTACATTGCAAAAAGTGATACTCCTGTTATTGTAAATTTTTGGGCCACCTATTGTGTGCCGTGCATAAAAGAGATTCCTTATTTCCAGGAAGTAGTTAGACAGTATGAAGAGAAAGGGGTGAAACTTTTATTAGTGAGCCTTGATTTCAGAGAATCATTTCCAGATAAGATCAGCAGCTTTGCTGATAAAAGAAAATTCACGTCGCCTATTGTCTGGCTCGATGAAACAGATGCCGATTATTTTTGTCCAAAAGTGGATAGTACATGGTCGGGGGTGATGCCCGCAACATTATTTATAAATAATAAAAAAGGACATCGTAGTTTTTTTGAAGAAGAGATGTCAAAAGAAGAATTTGAATCCGAGATCAGGAAGATCGTGAACGATCAATAGCTTTCCGTTACTTCCTCCGTATCATTTTCAGCCTGCATCTTATTAAGTTTGTATAAAAACATAGTCCACGCAGCAATAGCAACAAGTGCTAAAACAATACCGATAAAGCTACCATAATAAAAACTGCGGGCAAGCAGGTAACCTGCAATTACGAAAACAGAAAGAATAATAGTCCTGTTGATGATTGTCCTGGAGTTCATAAGCGGGGGTTTTATCCCGAGAGGATCGGGAGGTTAACGAATTGATGTGTTGGGAACTGATTTCCTGCTTAGATTCAGCTTCCGGAATAATCCATACAGAAATTAAAAAAAACCCCCGGAAAGATTCCGGGGATTCAAAAACGATTATTCAAGACTTAATCTCAATCTTATTCTCAACCTTTCCTCTTGATCTGGCAGCCCATGGAACGGGATTCTTTTACTGACACGTCTTTTCCAGCCGTCATTTCATCCATTGCCATTTTCAGGTGTTTGCGGTTCACACTTGAAGCATCGCCGGGATTATCGTCAATGGCGCCATGATAAACATGTTTGCCCTCTGCATTGAATAAAAAGCATTCAGGAGTGCGGTTAGCTCCGAACTCATCTGCCAGTACGTTATTAGCGTCTACAGCATAATACCATTTGTATCCCTGGGCAGCTGCATACTCCTTCATTTCTGAATAAGAATCTGCGTCATCACGCTGACCTTCATTAGAGTTAAGAAGGATAACTCCAATTTCTTTTGAAAGGGCATAATTGGCAACTTCGGCAGTTCTCGACTGATTTTTTATAACCCATGGACAGGTATTACAGCTAAACATTACCAATAGCCCATTTTTCTTTTTGGCATCTTTCAGGGAAACTTCTTTGCCTGAAATGTCCTTCATTTTCAGATCGGCTTTTGGAATGCTGGCACCGATAGGTAACACTTCACTCAATGTGGTGAATGCAAATGATAAAGTGGCAACTGCAAGAAAAGCAAAAAGTATTTTTTTCATGATTTAAAGCTTAAGGTTATAAAGTTCGAATTTTTTTTGAAATTTCATTAACCATCCGACACAGAATTTTTCCTTTGGTCAGCCAGTTTTCTCAGTGATGATATACTTACGTTTAATTCGAATCCTATCAACAGTACCAAAGAATTAAAGAAGATCAGCAACATGAGTATGAAAATGGTTGCAATAGAGCCATACAGTTGGTTGTAATTACCAAAATTGGCCACATAATAAGAAAATCCCATTGTATAGGCGATCATCATGAAAGTAGCAAGAATTGAACCGGGATTAACGAGTTTCCACTTTTTATGCACCGCCGGAGCATACCGATAAATAAAAGAAATAGTGAAGAAAAACAGGAGTATAATTACTATCCACCGCACGTTTAAAATAATGGCCCTGATAGTAGGACTTTCAATACCGAGCCAGGTAAGTACCGTTTCACGGGATACTAAAATAACAATTGAAATCATTATGATAAGAAATAAAATAAGCGTCAGCTTGAGTGCAACCCATCGATCATGTACAGCATGGCGTTGAGAAAAGCCGATATAATTCATTTTATTAAATGAGCCCATTATGCCGATCATTGCATTGGAAGAAAAATAAAGAGCTAATAAAAAACCAAAAGAAAGAAGACCGCCTCTCGGGTTTGAGATAAAATCTTCTAAAAAATCAATTATGGGTTGATGGTTCTGTTTGCCGGGAATAATGTCGCGTATCAGCTCATATAGTTGCGGCATGAATTCTTTAATAGGTAAATAAGGTATAAGTGTAAAAAGAAATATACAGGCCGGCGGTATTGCTACCAATAAATTAAATGCAATAGACGCCGCTCTTTCATTAAGACTTGTCTTTTGTATTTGAATGAAAAAGAATCGAACTACATCAAACAAAGGAATACCACTAAACCCAGGGAGGATTATGTTTTTGCTTTTTCGGATAACAAATTTTACCGGAAAAGATGTAATGAATTTCCGCCTTATCTGGGTAAGCAAATGCATTTGCTTTTATTGGTTTGCTTTTCTGATCGATTCCTGCTTGTCCTGCGCTTCGGCGAATTTTTTTGCAAATTTTAAATGATCAGCATAGTTAGTTGTGTAAATATGCGTACCTGAAAAATCACTGTTCGCAACAAAATAAAGATAATCTGTTTGCGGTGCATTTAGAACGATATCGATCGTTTCAGGCTGCGGTGTGCAGACGGGGCCAGGCGGCAAGCCTTCATTAATGTAAGTGTTATACGGTGATTGAACCGTCAAATGTTTTTCATAAATTCTTGTGAGAGCAAAATCTCTTAATGCATATTTTATGGTAGGGCAGGCCTGCATATTCATATTTTTATGCAACCGGTTTAGATATACGCTTGATATTTTTTCTTTTTCACTTTTAAGATTGACTTCCTCATCAACTATAGATGCAAGGGTAGAAACCTCAATAGGATCAAGTTGTATTTTACTGGCTTTCTTTTTTCGTTCCTCGTTCCAGAACTTTTTCCAGTGATCATATAGCTTCTGATAAACCATTTTTGGATTGCTATTCCAGTAAAAAGAATAAGTGTCAGGCATCACTGTCGCTATTACCGTATTGCTGTCAACGCCATAAGCTTTTAATGAATCATTATTTGTAAGGAATTGAATGGCTTCTAATGAATCAAATTCAAATTGCTGGCCAAGCTTACGGGCAAGATCTTCTTTCAACCTGAGTTTGGTGATCACAAGCTTTACAGGTGTTTGCCTTCCGTTCTTCAGTATGCGGATGAGTTCGAACAAGCTCATGCCTTTTTTGATCTCATATTTCCCGGCTTTTACGGAATTAAATTTCATGGCGCTTGAGGCCCAATCAAACCAACGTGTGGATGATATGATCTTTTTTGAAATAAGTTCTTCCTTTACTTGTCCGAATGTTTGACCGGTTTTGATGTAAAGGAATTTTCCTTCAGGAGCTGTAACGGAAGGGCCAAAGAATTTCCAGGCTGCAAAAAGAACCAGGATAAGAACAAGTATCAGAACGAGTCGCAAGGTCTTTTTCATAGTGTTCTAATTAGCTGAACAGAATTACTGGACTTAAAACGGAGCCCATCGACAAGCTCTGGGTAACTTTGCAACGGAAGCTCCTGATGGCACTAAAGCCGACTAACAAAATAAATAAAAAACCCCGTCTTTCAGACAGGGTTCGGGAATATCTTTTATTAAAATTAGTTGGTGGTTTTTTGAGCCGTGGTGGTCGGATTCGTTTGTGGCTGTTGTTGATTCGGACTGGTACTTAAACCACTGGGGTTAACCTGTGGAGCTGTCTGAACAGGGGTGGTGCTCACCTTATTTGATGCACCAGTACCTGATGAAGAACTGCCCGAAATAAACAAGGTGGAAACAAGGCACAAAACGCCTATAACGCCGGCAAAGATCCATGTTCCTTTTTCGAGTACGTCAGTTGTTTGTTTTACTCCCATGAACTGGTTGCTAAAGCCGGCAATATTACCCGCAAGGCCGCCGCCTTTAGGGTTTTGAACCAATACAATTAAACCAAGAATCACACTGGCAAGTATCACAAGAATTACAAAAAGTGTTGTCATATCAGGTTCTCTTTAATTTTTCAATAAGGACTGCAAAATAACTGCTTTTAGAGGGATTGAGCAAACTTAGTTTCTCATATATCTTTATTGCTTTTTCGGGCTGGCCCTGCTTGATCCAGACCTCGGCCATTGTCTCCGTATCTACATTTTCTTCTTCAAGAGAATGGGTGGCTAGCTGAACAACTTTTTCTTCGGAACTGCTATCGGTGTTCATCGCTGCAATTTGCTGGGGTGGCATTTGCCTGATCGTTTTCAACCATTCGGTAAAACTTTTCAGTTGCTGGCCGAGCCGATCCTTTGGTTTTTCTTCTACATTATTTTTTATACCCTGCGACGCGAAATAATCAACGGTGTAGTACGGCTCGAAAACAAGTGCCTGGTCTTTGGCTTCCGCTTTTTCAATTACAGGAAGCGTTGATGGGGCAGGAGCAGTTAATTTTTCTTCAGACTTTGAAGCTGTCACAAATTGATGCCGCGATCTTTCTAAAACCAACTCATCATTGTTCGGTTCTTCATCAACTTCTGTTTCTATGATCTTTTCTTCGATAACTATCTTTTCTGACGATGGTCTGTTGTTCAAAAGATGAGCAAGCCAAAGTGGGTTATTTACATGAAGTGAAGTGAATATTAATTGTTTTTCAAAATCGGAATGATCGGTTTGTTTTTGCTTTGCTGCCAATATAAGTTGTGCCGAGGAAAAATAAGGATATTGCTTAGCAAGATGTTCTATCTCTTCAGTGCTACATTGTTCTAAATTGTTTTTCCTGAATAAAGAGAACGCCAGTTTGTTTATCAATTCATGCATAATGCCAGGGATAAAGAATTACCAATCGGAAAAAAGCTGGTTGAAGATCTCGTCCGTAAGGTTACGGATAATTTCATCATTCAATTGTCTTTCAGCCTGCGTCAAAGTTAATGAGGCAGAAAAGTCGAAACTGCGGCTTGCGGAAATATTTCTTGGTTGTTCACCAGGTTTTTTTCTGTTAAGCAACTTGAGACTCACACCAACAGTAAGGCGGTTAGTTGAAACCTGTTGATTTGAAATACCGGAAGTTGAAACATCGTACTGCGTAATCTCACCCGAGATGTCGAAATCAGCAGTATCACTATTTACCTGTGTAAGTCGTGTTTGGCTAACTATTTTCTGGCGAAGCTTATCGGTCAATTGGGGACTTAATTGCGGATTTTTGTATCGGGCATTGTTTTCAATATATTGAACTCTTACAGTTTTTACATCTGGTGGAATAGAAGTTCCAGTGAATGAATAGACCTTACAGCCTGAAAGTAATGACATAACAAAAAGAACGAGAAGAAAAACTCTTGTAATGCGAAGACTGTTTAACCCTGTTCCTTGTAATTTTTGTCCTACTAACATTTTATTCTTCGATATTATATTCTTTTAATTTCCTATAGAGAGTTCTTTCGCTTATACCAAGATCGAGTGCTGCATCTTTTCTTTTGCCGCGATGCTTCTTCAATGCTTTTATGATAAGCTCTTTTTCCTTGTCCATTATATTCAGGCTTTCCTCCACTTCCGTATGCTCCTGTATATCTCCATTCATTATTACAGGTTGTGATGGTTGCACTGTTGGCTGAACATACACCGGCTGCATCACCTCATGGCCTTTTAATTCTTTCAGTTCATTAATAAGTGCAGGGTTTTGTATCGCATTCGGATTTTGCAACACTTCGAAAAACATTTTCTTGAGCTCTGTTACATCTTTCTTCATATCAAAGAAAAGCTTGTACAGGATTTCTCTTTCATTTGCAAAACTTTCAGCGCCGCCGCCATTGGCATGAGCCAATACCGGTAGTCGATTTGCTGAGTAGGGTTGTAAAAATCTGCCCAATTCTTTTGAACTAATTTGTTTATCCTGTGAAAGAACTGAAACCTGGTCTGCAATATTCTTCAATTCTCTCACATTGCCCGGCCAGGGATAGTTAATTAACAGGTTTTTTGCGTCCTCGTCTAATTGTACCGGGGCTGTTTTATATTTTTCTGCAAAATCAACCGCAAACTTTCTAAAGAGTATGGTGATATCTTCTTTGCGATCATGCAATGCAGGCACACGAATTGGAACCGTGCTGAGACGATAATAAAGATCTTCCCTGAATTTTCCATTGTGTACTTGTTCCAATAGGTCTTTATTGGTGGCGGCGATCACTCTTACATCTGTCTTATGCACTTTGGATGAACCAACACGAATGTATTCACCTGTTTCCAGCACTCTTAATAATCGAGCCTGTGTACCTAACGGCAATTCACCGATCTCATCTAAAAAGATTGTCCCGCCATTCACAGTTTCAAAATAGCCTTTACGAAAATCAACGGCTCCGGTGAAAGATCCTTTTTCATGACCGAAGAGTTCTGAATCAATCGTTCCTTCCGGAATAGCACCGCAGTTTACTGCAATAAATGGATTATGCTTTCTGGCACTAAGCGCATGGATGATCTGTGAGAAAGCTTCTTTACCCACACCGCTTTCTCCCATAATAAGTACGGTGAGATCAGTAT
>DASUTO010000209.1:0-5161 GCA_036374555.1 Chitinophagaceae bacterium | reverse complement strand
CAAAAGCCGGTGACGATTGGGTAAGTGCAAGAGATCAGTCTGCCACCCCAAATTATTTGAAGCAGCTTGACAACGTTTATTATTATGAATACCTGCCTGCATCAAAAACAGTTTATGTTCGCCAAAGCCAGGTACAGGATGATAAAACAGAAGCGATCCCTGCTTTTTATAAAAAGGTTTTTGATTTTATAGAAAAGAATGATGTAGAAAGGCTGGTGCTGGATGTTCGCTTAAATGGGGGTGGAAATAATTATAAAAACAAACCTGTCGTTACCGGTATAATAGAAAGTGAAAAGATCAATAAACCGGGAAAATTATTTGTTATTATCGGGCGCCGCACTTTTTCTGCCTGTCAAAACCTGGTGAATGAATTACATAATTACACCAATGCGGTGTTTGTCGGTGAGCCTACGGCAGAGAATATTAATTTTTATGGTGATAACAGGAGAGTGGAATTGCCAAAAAGTAAATTGCCTGTCTTCCTTTCTTTCGCCTGGTGGCAGGATAAGCCTCAATGGGAAAATGACGATTGGCTTGCGCCGCAGTTATCAGTTGAAATGAGTTTTGCCGACTATAAGAACAATAGGGATCCAATACTTGATGCCTGCCTGAATTTTTCTGATAAGGATCTGGTGCTGGATCCAATGCAACATTTAAGAAACCTGTTTACGGCAGGTAAGCTTGACCAGGTAGAATCAGAAGCAAAGAAAATGGTCGCTGATCCAAAATACCGCTATGTAAAATTCGAACAAAAGATCAACCAGGCGGGCTACGACCTGTTGAATTCAAAGCAGGTTGACCAGGCATTGTATGTTTTTGAGTTGAATACAAAACTCTATCCTAAATCCGCCAATACATGGGATAGCTTTGCAGAAGCAAACTGGAAAGCGAATAACATTGAAAAGGCTGTTGAATACTATAATAAAGCAATAGAACTGGATCCTAATGGTGTGACAGGTGATAATTCAAGACGAATGCTTGAGCAGATCAAAAAAGCCAAACCGTTTTAATACAACAAATGTGTTGCTAAACATCCAGATAATTGAAAGGGTTGCCTGCAGGCAACCCTTTTACATTAATACAATCATTGATTTATGAAAAATAAAATTATCCTTTTAGTATTCATCATCATTACGAATACTACTCTCAGCCAACAATCAACATCATTTCAGGTGGATTCCTATTTTTCTTCCTTGATAGTTAAGAATATTGACAGTTCAGTGAACTGGTATCAATCAGTGCTTGGACTTAAAACAAGATTTCTTCCCGGCACACCACAAGGAATAAGAGTTGCAATACTGGAGTCACCACAGATCATATTGGAAGTAATTGAAAATAATGCATGGCTGGATCCTAAAGATTTTTTGAAAGAGAAACCAGAAGGAACAAGGTTACATGGTTATTTCAAAATCGGGTTTAAAGTGACAGCGATGGACAGTTTTATTGAGCATTTGAATAAACTCAATATCTCTATTCCCCGCATTTATAAAGACGATTCAGGTAAAAGAAATTTTTTGGTAGAAGACCCGGATAAAAATCTTGTCCAGTTTTTTGAATAGGATGATTGCTGCTATTTTTATCATAGATATTTGTTACAGGTGTCACAGGCAACCAGGTCGGTATGCTACCTGTCATCGACATTCAGTCTCTCTTGAAAGAACTATGATTCATAATAATAGATTTCCAAAACAACAATGATCAAATAAAACAGAGCCTCACCTTCACCCGTTGAAGACCCGATTTTTTGAAACAGGTCCTTACTAAGGGGAGTGTTATAGTAATCTTCAAAATCTTTAATTACCGTTTCAATTGAATCTCTTTCACTATAAAGAAATGCTAGTGGTCTTTTCCCGGATATCATCTCCATGTCATCGAGCATTCTTTCGATAAGAAACTTTTCAGACGCAGGGAATTCTTTTACGCCAATTATAAATTGGCTATCCTTTTTTCTTTTGTGTTCTATATCCAGAAAAGAATTTTTGCCTGCCACTACAAGTTTTGGAGGAGCTTCATTATCTTCTGCATTGTATTTTTTTAATTCCCGGCGAATTGTTTCGAATGTGGCGTTCATATAGTTTTTATCGGGTCAGCAACCTACACAAAAAATAGCTTACCATAAAACCTGTTGGCCGACATGTTATGGGTATCTTCTAATTGCCTTACTTTTGAGGCACACTTATTTTTTTACAAATAATTATCGAACCATGGCAACCGTAAACATCTATCTTACATTTAATGGCAATTGTGAGGAAGCTTTTAAATTTTATCAGTCTGTATTTGGCGGTGAAATACCTTATATGGGTCGCTTTAAAGACATGCCTCCTGGTGAGGACAGTAAACTTAAGCCTGGTGAGGAGAACAGGATCATGCATGTGTCATTACCCATCAGCAAAGAAACAATGTTAATGGGTAGCGATACCGGTGGTGAGTGGGCATCAGGTTATTCGCAGGGAAATAATTTTACTATATCCATTACTGCCGACAGCAAGGAAGAAGCTGAAAAATTATTCAAGGGACTTTCGGCGGGCGGCAAAGTGACCATGCCACTTGGCAAAACTTTCTGGAGTGAGTGTTTTGGAATGCTTACTGATAAGTTCGGCATCAACTGGATGATGAGTTTCGACCAAGGGAAGCAACAGTAATTATTTCTTCAACACCCATGCCGTTAAATATTGCATAAGCGTTTTATAGAACTCATCGGGTTGATCTTCCCATATAAGATGCCCGCATTTTTCAATGACGTGCATTTTGCTATTTCTCAGGCATTCTTTCTGCAAGTAAAAAGTTGATTCACCCTGGTCATCCTGGCGGCCGTAAATGATCAAAGCCGGCACAATCAACTTTTTTAAGTCAGCTGTAATATCCCATTTTGTTTCTATTACCTCTTTATCAATAAATGGAATGGGTTGAAAATTAAAGTTTGTAAAAAAATCGTCAAAGCCGGCAAATAATTTCATACGGTCATAATGCATTGCCCGTATATGAATAGCGATAAAGTTTTTAAATGCAATTACTTCCTTACTTGACGGATCAACTCTTTTTAGTGAATCCAATTCCCGGTCTGTTTTAACCGAGAAAACATTTCTTAATGCCTGCATTGAATCCAACTCGACAGATGAGCGACGTACATACTGGTTATCAAAGAGTACATCCCAAAGTTTATAGGAAGGGGGTGCTGAACAAATTAAAACAAGATTTGAAACATATTGCGGGTAAAGGGCAGTATAATTCATAGCAAGCAATCCGCCCCATGACATTCCCAGCATGACTATTTTTTTGTCATTCCTTTTTTTTCTTAATAGTTCAATGTCCTGTAAATAGCTCTTAATATTTATCGTTTTTTCATTGATTGGAATATTCCTGGACGTTCCAGCGCCTCTTTGATGAAGGAGTACACAAGTATAAAACGATTTTAAGCTATCAATGATCCGGTGGGATGGGTCTTCCGGTGGAGCACCTGGGCCACCAGTTAATATGTATAAAGCAGGCCCTTTACCATGCTCTTCATAAAAAAGTTGAATATTGCCATTGTAAAAACTCTTTAGGTCCTGGCTATAACAATAACCGGATAAGAAAAGCAGTGCTGTAAATATTCTCTTCATAAATATATGAATGCAAGGAAAAACATAGCTAACACTCTAATGTATGATTTTAACTGTAAAGAACAAGATGAGACGTGCGATACTCTTCGATCCCTGTTTTGGAGAAAATTATAGCGCTAAATGGATATGCATAAGATTCTGGTCAAAAAAGCATAAATTTTTTTAAATTACATCCTCTCATTTTTCCAGGACACTAAACTTAACAATTATGAAAAAGCTATTTTACGGTATTGCAATGAGTGCGATGGTCGTTTTACTTATTGCAGCCAATCGTAGTTCAGAAAATTCTTATGGTATGAAAAAAGGAACTCCCGGCATTAAATCTATCAGTGCACTTACTTTTGGTCCTGATGGCGTCCTTTTCATCGGGGACTCTAAATCGGCATCTGTTTTTGCGATTGACACAAAGGATAAAACTGTTACAGATAAGGCGGCAGCTGTAGAGATCAAAAATATTGACCAGAAAATTGCTGCATCGCTGGGTACAGAGGCAAAGAATATAAAGATCAGGGATATTGCTGTGAACCCCATCTCAAAGAAAATATATTGCGCTGTAGAAAATATGGACGGTACACCCGTGTTACTCAAGCTTGAAGGCGAAAAGATCGAGCAGGTAAGTTTAAAAGATATTCAGTTTAGCTCTGTTTCTATTGCCAATGTTCCAGGGGAAGATCAGAAAGATAACCGGGGTCGTTCACTTCGTGAGTCAGTTATTTCAGATCTTCACTATGCGGATGGCAATGTGATGCTGAGTGGCATATCCAACCAGGAGTTCAGTTCTACTTTCCGAACAATTTCCTTTCCATTTACTGATAAACAACAGCAATCCTCATTGGAAATATATCATGCGGCGCATGGCCAGTATGAAACCAATTCCCCGATCAGGACTTTTACCACTGCAACAATAAATGGCAAAAAATACCTGGTGGCAAGCTACACTTGCACACCACTTGTGTTATTTTCTATGGATGAATTACAACCGGGTAAGCATGTAAAAGGAAGAACAGTGGGAGAATTTGGTGCCGGTAATTCACCAATTGATATGATCACAGTAACAAATAAAGACAACTCTTATTTACTGATGGCAAATTCAAGTCGTCCTGTAATGCGGGTGAATTATAAAAAGATCGCAACTTATGAAGGATCTTTAACAGAGCCAATAAAGGAGAGTTTCTCAACCGCAGGTGTTGATTTTGTAACACTACCGGTGGTAAACGTATTACAAATGGACAAATTGGATGACAGTAAAGTGCTGGTACTGCAACGTAAAAGCAATGGCGACCTTGATCTGTCAACACTTACTGATAGGATGTTTTGATAAATGATCGTACTGTGAATATTTATACAAAGACCGGGCTCTGTATGCTATGGAGCCTGGTCTTTTATTTTTCATTTACGGCCTGCACTGAAAAGAAGGATGCCATTTCTGTTTTCGTTAAATGGGAGGGAGACAAAGCAGTTGCTATTATTGTTCCGCAAGAATTTCTGTCATCTGTTTCAAAGGATTCTGTAAAAGAATTACTTCATATCCATTTGGCAAAAAGCGATCAGCGGATAAT
>DASUTO010000208.1:0-5892 GCA_036374555.1 Chitinophagaceae bacterium | reverse complement strand
ATACCAATATTTCTTTTGATTCTTGTCGTTACAGGTTTTACGCAAGTGAAACCACCGGTGAAAAAAGTTTATGGATATAAGCAGGCAAGTATCCCCGGCATTATACCCGATTATTCCGAAGAAAATGACATACAACCATCGGGCAAAACAAGACCAAAACAAAATTTTAATTACTGGTTCTATCTTGAATTCCCAAAAACTGAAAAAATAAATATAACCGGGCTTTGGATAGCCGGTATTCGTCACGATATAAAAGCAGATACCATAACTGATCTGCCGGTAAGAAAGGTCATTTTTACAGGGATGGTTGAAAATGATACAATGATTATGGTGCCTGCAACAAAAAATAAAATAATTCTTGTTTATCCTTCTGGTGAAAGCAAGACCGATGATTCCAAATATGCATTAAACCTTGCAAGGCTGAATGAATTAGTTGTTCGTTATACATGGAAAAATAAAATCTATTATACCACCATGAAGAAATTGAAAGTGCTAGATCCTGATGTTCGTCAATAAAATATATTTGTCACTACCGGATTTTTTTCTACTTTTAAAACTTCGATTGCTTGCCATTTAGGCGAAAGGCGGTACTTCGGTGCCGCTTTTATTTTGTCCATTATTCAGTTTCCAGTTTAGATCACTTTATAATTGCCGTTTGTTTTGTATTTTGAATAAATTTTTTTTATGGCCTTGCAACCATGGCGAACCGGTAAAGTGATAAATATCATCCAGGAAACTCATAATACAAGACGTTTTGTTATTGAGATCCCCGAGCTGGAAAAATTTGATTTTATCCCGGGACAGTTCGTTACTCTTGACCTCCCCATTCACGAAAAACCAAATAAGAGAATAAGAAGTTACTCAATTGCAAGCTGGCCAGACGGAACAAATGTTTTGGAATTAGTTATTGTGCTACTCGAAGGTGGATTGGGCACCACCTATCTCTTTAACCATATAGTTGTGGGAAGTGAATTGACGCTCCGTGGTCCGCAGGGAGTTTTTACCTTAGATGAAGAGGACCTGCAAAAAGAAATAATTATGATCTGCACCGGAACAGGGATTGCTCCTTTCCGAAGCATGGCTACCTATATCAAATTGCATAATATTCCTCATAATAATATTTATTTGATCTTCGGCACCAGGAAAAAATCGGATCTTTTATATTACGAGGAAATGAAAAACCTTCAGCTGGAAAAGTTTCACTATATCCCAACACTATCCCGCGAAGAATGGGATGGCCGAACCGGCTATGTCCATCCTATATATGAAGAGCTATGTGCCAACAAACAGCCGGCATTATTTCTCTTGTGCGGATGGAAGGTGATGATCGATGAAGCGAAACAAAGAATCCTTGCAATGGGCTATGACAGGAAATCAATTCACCAGGAATTGTATGGATAGAAATCACTTTTAATCTTGATAAGTCTCATGTTCATATTTCAACCACACTTGCTATATTCGTAAAAATCTGAATTTCCCTATGGGTGCATCTTCACTCATTGTTTTAATGATCTCCGCGATTGCTTTTTCAGGCATTGCCATCCTTATCTCCAAGGTTGTATTAAAAGCGACAAAAAATAAACAAAAAGGCGAGCCCTATGAGTGCGGTGTTCCAACAAAGGGCCCCAGCTGGATACAGTTTAATGTTGGATATTATCTTTTTGCATTGATTTTTCTAATTTTTGACGTTGAGCTGATATTTCTCTTTCCCTGGGCCGTCGTTGTGAAAAGTGTTGGTTGGATCGCTTTTATAGAAATTGTGATTTTCTTTTTCATTCTGTTTCTGGGTTTTCTGTACGCACACAAAAAAGGGGCATTAAAGTGGCAATAAAGATTAGTACATGACAGACAAATTTCAATCAGATTCATCGCTTGCTTTTCCGGGAGAAGTTCATCCAACTCCTGGTGGTGGAGTATTAGTAAGTAAGCTGGACGATGTGATCAATTGGGCACGATCAAATTCTTTGTGGCCGTTGGTATTTGGTACAAGTTGTTGTGCTATTGAAATGATGAGTACGGCCTCGGCCAAATATGACTGGAGCCGGTTTGGTTTTGAAGTTGCGAGAGCCACACCACGACAAGCTGATGTAATAATCATCGCAGGCACTATTGTAAATAAGATGGGTCCCATTCTGAAAAGATTGTATGACCAGATGGCTGATCCAAAATATGTCATTGCAATGGGAGCCTGTGCTACAAGTGGTGGACCTTTTTTCTATAATACGTATTCTGTTGTAAAAGGCGCTGATCATGTCATACCTGTTGATGTTTATGTTGCCGGCTGTCCGCCGCGCCCCGAAGCCCTGATAAACGCATTGATGTTATTACAGGAAAAAATAAAAAAAGGATTAACAAGAGAACAAATAAGAGAAGAAAGTAAACTTCCATCTCCTAAAGGCGAACAAGAAGCTTTTTATAAATGACAAAGGAAGAATTAAAAATAAAACTGGCTGAATTATTTCCCACCGCCACGTTTGATGAAACCGGCGAATGGTTAAATTTTACTATTGCACCCAATGACCTGGTATCTGTTGCAGAAATTATCAGACATAAAATTGAACTGAGTTTTGATTATTTATTTTGTCAAACCTGTGTTGACTGGAAAACACATCTCACAATGGTTTACCATCTTGACTCAACAACTCATCGGCACCAGGTAGTAATGAAAGCGCAGCTTGACAGAAACAAACCTGAAATTGAAACAGTATCGCATATCTGGAGAACAGCAGAGTTTAATGAACGTGAAGCTTATGAAATGTTTGGTGTGAACTTTCTGAATCATCCTGATCTGCGATTATTAATATTACCAGATGGATGGGAAGGAAAATTTCCAATGAGGAAGGATTTTGAGGACCCGGTAAACATGATAAAGTTATAGGCCTATCCAAACCCTCCCAAAGTGAGGGCTTTGCATCGCACAGGCCAGCTCATTTGAAATGGTTAATTGAAATCGACCGATTATTTTCGATTAAAGAACTAAAGTTGAAATGCTTAATTACATAAGTTAAATTAAAAAACTAAAGCCCGGCCTCCCTCTCCGCCTGAGGCGGAGAGGGAACGAGGGTGAGGCCATGTACAGGGAAACGGAAATAATAAAACAACCAGGCGTTGGCGAACCAGATGTGTTTGGCGATATGATCATTAATGTCGGGCCGCAGCATCCCTCTACACATGGCGTATTGCACCTGGTAATTACATTGAATGGGGAAACGATCAAAAAGGTAGAGCCGCATCTTGGTTATATCCATCGTTCTATTGAAAAAATGTGTGAGAGTCTGAGTTTTCGGCAATTCATTTATGTAACAAGTAAAATGGATTATCTCTCTTCGCACATCAATAATCACGGTTGCTGTTTATGTGTGGAGAAGGGAATGCAGATTGAGGTTCCAGCAAGGGCACAAGTGATAAGAGTGTTGATGGATGAACTAACAAGGCTGGCATCACACCAGTTATGGTGGGGTGCAGGTGCAATGGATATTGGTGCGTTGACTCCTTTCTTTCATGCTTTTCGTGAACGGGAAATGATCAATGATATAATGGAAGAAACCTGTGGTACACGATTAACGATGAATTATATGGTGCCGGGTGGGGTAATGGTAGACGTGCATCCGAATTTTCAAAGAAGGGTCCATGAGTTCATCAAACATTTTAAAACCAAGATCGATGAGTATGATGAATTGCTAACCGGCAATGTGATCTTTCAAAACAGGGTGAAAGGGGTTGGTTATCTTTCAAAAGAAGACGCAATTTCTTATGGTTGTACGGGGCCAACCGCAAGAGGAAGTGGCCTTAGTTGTGATATAAGAAAATTATATCCATATGAAGTATATAGCAAATTACAGTTTGATGAGATACTTGAAACTGACGGTGATTGCTGGTCGAGATATTTAGTAAGGATGAAAGAAATGCGTGAATCACTTTCAATTGTTGAGCAGTTGATCGATAATATTCCTGAAGGTGATGTACAGGCAAAGACAAAGGCAGTTTTGAAATTACCCAAGGGGGAATATTATTCAAGGGTGGAAACTGCAAGAGGTGAATTCGGAGTGTATATTGTAAGTGAAGGCGGCACGACGCCTTATAGAATCAAATTCCGTTCACCGGGTTATAGTAACCTGAGTGCATTGGATCATATGGCGAGAGGCGGAAAGATCGGAGATCTTGTCGCGATCATGGCGATGATAGACCTGGTGATACCTGATATAGATAGGTAAAACGCCCAGTCTCCACCTGAGGCGGAGAATTTAAAATGAAAGTTCTTTTCTTAGCGCCCCGGAGGGGCGCAATGTCGGTAGAAGATCAATGAACGATTTTTAAATGGAACCCCGTAGGGGTTCAATAGAAGTTGAATAGAATTAAAAATAGTAGAAGAGTAAGCCGGAGCGAAACGGAAGTTAAATACTAGCAAGCAAAGAGGAATAGAAAAAACATGCCACAGATGGAAAATTATTATTTAAATAGTAAGACAACAAACTAAGTCTCTCCGCCTCAGGCGGAGACAGGGGTATGCCAAGTTTAGAAAACATAGCAAATAGTATTCATGTATGGTTGAATAATAATTTCAGTGGCCCATGGCCGATGCTGATCGAATTTGCTATCGTCGGTGTTTGCATCATTAGCTTGTTTGCAATGCTTGGCCTGGTGCTTATCATGATGGAAAGAAAAGTTTCTGCATGGATGCAACTACGTCTGGGACCGAATCGTGTAGGGCCGGTAGGAATGTTTCAAACAGTAGCCGATACATTAAAGCTGATCGTCAAAGAAGGAATGACGCCGGATGGCGCCGATAAATTGCTGTTCAATCTTGCGCCATTCGTTGTAATGATCATTGCAATGGTGATAATGGCGCCGCTGATGTTTGCTAAAGGATTACAGATATGGGATATAAATATTGGTGTCTTATTTTTTACGGCAGTATCATCCGTATCTGTGATAGGCATATTGATGGCTGGTTGGGCAAGCAATAATAAATATTCACTGCTTGGAGCTATGCGCAGCGGCGCACAGATCGTGAGTTATGAATTGTCGGCGGGTTTCGCCATTCTTGCGATTGTAATTCTGACCGGGGATCTGAAAATTTCATCTATTGTAAATTCACAAGCCGATGGCTGGTGGATCTTCAAGGGCCATCTCCCTGTGTGGATCGCATTTGTGATCTTTATGATCGCAGTAACTGCAGAGACAAACCGTGCACCCTTCGATCTTGCCGAAGCAGAATCAGAACTTACGGCGGGATTTCATACAGAGTACTCAGGAATGAAGTTCGCTTTGTTCTTTCTTGCAGAGTATGTAAACATATTCGTGGTATGTGCACTCGGCGCCACTATATTTTTGGGAGGATGGCAACCCTTACATTTTGGAACGGATACCCAGTTCAATCATTACATGGATTATATACCATCGAGCCTGTGGTTTATGGGCAAAACATTTTTTTTAATATTTGTGATCATGTGGTTTCGCTGGACGTTTCCAAGATTGAGGATCGATCAATTGCTAAATCTTGAATGGAAATATTTATTACCGATAAGTATGTTTAATTTATTATTAGTAACGTTGATGGCAATAATGGGATGGCATTTTTAGGCCCCCTCCAGCTCTCCCAAAGGGGGAGAATTAGCAGGGCACAATGCCAACTTATTCGAAGATGTTGATTGAATTTGCATAGTTCTTTTATTTGATTTTGATCATTGTGTCACCTTCTTAAGTTCCCTGATTGAACTTTGGTTGCGTCGCATCTTGTACGCTTTGTTCGCTATTCAGCTTTTCTCAAGCTCATAGCTCGAAGCTCGCAGCTTAAAATTAAAAAAATGACGTTCTTAGTAAAATACATAAAAGATGTTTTTGGTGGTGTTAAATCATTGCTTACGGGTATGAAACGTACCGGCTGGTATG
>DASUTO010000207.1:0-7725 GCA_036374555.1 Chitinophagaceae bacterium | reverse complement strand
TACATATTTTATATCCACACTTACAGGAGCCAGCGTATCGGCAGATTGCATTCTTGTTCCCATCGCATCCAATAATCTTCCGGTAGGAATGCGGGATGAACGTCCAACATTTTTTATGTTGGCATTTGTCAATAGTTCATTCCTGAATGCTTCATACCTATCATTAAGTTGAGTGGCATAAGGGATCGTTACGATCTGTTCTTTATCAAAGCCCAATATCTTATTCTGCATAAATCTCATTTGCCAGAAAACAATTCCCGTCGCAATGATGAGAATAATAGAAATGGCAAACTGAAGGGTAACCAGCGCTTTCCTGAAAGAAATGCCTCCCCCTGCCTTCAAAAAACCCTTCAAAACTTTTATCGGTTGAAATGATGACATGAATAGCGCCGGGTATATTCCCGATATGATTCCAACAATAAAAGGTATCAGCAAAAGAGGGACAATGATCTGCCATTTTAATAAAATATCGATCGTAAGCTGTTGTCCTGAAACCTTGTTTAACCAGGGAAGAGTTAACCATGTAAGGGCCATTGCCATCACAAAGGAGACATAAGAAACCAGGATTGATTCACTCAAAAATTGAAATACAATTTCCTTTCTCTCAGCACCAGCAACTTTCCGGATGCCGATTTCTTTGGCCCTTAATGTTGATCTCGATGTTGAGAGGTTCATATAATTGATACAGCCAATTAGTAAAATGAACAAAGCGATCGCCGAGAAAATATATACCCGTTTAATGTCACCATTTTCTTCGGCTTCATAATCAGTATGGGAGCGAAGATGTATGTCGGTTAATTTTTGTAATCCGAGTGTCGTTCCTTGTGAAGGCTTGTATTTTGAGCCTTTCGGCATATGCTTATCGACAAAAGCAGGAAACTGTGCTTCCAGTTTCCTGGGATCATAATGATCCGGTAAACGGATATAGGTAAAAAAAGAATTATTGCCCCAGTTGGTTCTTAAGTTTTCCGCTCCATATATTAATGTATCGTTTAGGGTGTTGAACGAAAGCATGATCTCCGGATGAAAATGAGTGTTAGAGGGAAAAGCCTTGTAAACACCTGTAACTTTAAAATCAAAATAGTTGCCGAGATTAATACGTATCATTTTGTTCATAGGCTCCTCGCTACCAAAATATTTTTTGGCTATCTCTTCCGTCATCATTACGGTGTATGGATCTGC
Organism: Chitinophagaceae bacterium; assembly: GCA_036374555.1. Classification (GTDB taxonomy): domain Bacteria; phylum Bacteroidota; class Bacteroidia; order Chitinophagales; family Chitinophagaceae; genus VBAS01. The sequence continues at coordinate 6,543 of DASUTO010000207.1, read as the reverse complement.
CAGAGCTCTTTGCGGATCACCTTTTACAACATCTGCTTTAAAAAAATTGAAAAAATGAGCATCAGCAAACATCACATTGTCTTCATTAAACATCTTCTCCTCATACTTCATGGGTGTAGTACCATTGCTTATAGTACGGGTGAGTTCTTCGATCTCTCCAAAATCATTTTTCAGTAATGGCGCAAAAGGAGGAGAAATTGTGCTCAGGGTAAGTGAGACTGCTTTCGTCTCAGGGTTTAAAAAAGTTCTTGTCACACGATAAACCCTATCGGCGTTTGGCTGGTATTTATCATAGCTCAACTCATTCAGGATATAAGTAAGGATCAGCATACAACAGGCTAACCCCACTGTTAATCCAAATATATTTATGAAAGAAATGAACTTGTATTTTACAAGATTCCGGTAAGCTATTTTCAGATAATTTTTTATCATAACAAGTTTTTATTCTGTTCTTAATGATTTAACCGGGTTGGTCAATGCAGCTTTTATTGCCTGGAAGCTTACAGTAAGTAATGCGACAGCCAGTGCTGCAACAATTGCGATCCCGAATACCCACCAGCTGATGCTAACCCTGTATGGAAAATCCTTTAACCAATTATTCATTGCCCACCATGCGACCGGGAAAGCGATCAGGGAGGCAATACCGACAAGTACCAGGAAATTCTTTGATAATAAGCCAACAATATCGAAAGCATTTGCTCCCAATACTTTTCTTATACCCAATTCTTTTGTTCTCTGCTCAGCGCTAAATGCAGCTAATCCAAATAGTCCCATACAACCGACTACAATTGCCATGATCGTGAAAATCCAAAGCAACTCACTTAATTTTCCTTCTGCTTTATACATCGTTGCATAAGTTTCATCCATGAACTTATAATCCAAAGGATAACCGGGAACAAATTTGCTCCAGACTTTCTCGATATAAGCAATCGTGTTTTTAATACTTGCTGTCTTTAATTTAATAGCAACTGCAAATTCAATCCCCGGATAAACCTGAATGACAGAAGGAGTCACCTTCTCATGAAGACTTTTGTAATGGAAATCCTCAACTACACCAATTACCCTTCCCTTTTTCAGCGGGTTGAGGGTATCTCTGTTATTCCATTTGTTCCAGCTTATTGGCTGACCGATCGCTTTTTCCGGTGTACCAAAACCCCATTCTTTTACTGCTGTTTCATTAATGATAAATGCTTCTTTGACGTCGGTCGCCATATCTTTTGAAAAATCCCTGCCAGCCATAATTCGTAATCCTAATGTTTTTACATAATCATGATCGCCTATAAAGACATTTGCCGAACGCTCTTTTTCTCCATCGGCCCCAGTGGTTTTAACGCCATCCCCCGCATACCGGTCACCGGGTAAGCCATAACCTGAAGTGATTGAGACAATATCCGGAGAACGTCTTAACTCCGATTTAAATGTCTCTAAATTTCTTTCCAAATCTCCACGTACCTGGAAGTAAAGGACCTGCTCTTTACTAAATCCAAGATCTGTTTTGTTTAAAAACTGTGTTTGCCTGTAAACGATAGTTGTAGAAACGATCAGCAAAACAGAAAGTGAGAACTGGATCACTACCAACCCTTGTCTTAACCAGGCACCACCCCCGCTGCCCACAAGTTTCATGTTCTTTAAAACTTTTATTGGTGGAAAACCTGATAACACAAGAGCAGGATAAATACCAGCGATCACGCCAATCACAACTCCGGCAGCTAATATTATTAAACCAAGAATTGGATTGCCAAAAGGATTGAACTGTATTGATTTCCCGGTAAACTGGTTTAACAATGGAACTATAAGGAATGTAGCAACAATTGCGAGTAGCATTGACAAAACAGAAAGCAAGATGGTTTCACCAATAAATTGTATGATAAGTTGTTTTCTTTCTGCTCCTATCACTTTTCTTACGCCAATCTCTTTTGCTCTTCTGAAGGATCGTGCAGTAGCGAGGTTTACGAAATTGAAACAGGCGATCACTAAAACGAATAAGGCAATAATGGTTAATGCTTTTACATAAGTTTCGTTCCCTCGCACTGCATTATCATAAATAAAATCGGCAGATCGAAGATGAATATCTTTTAACGGTTGAAAGAAAGGAAGAAATGTAAAGCCCGCCTGTGTCAGCGTCGGAAATATTTCTTTTTTCATATGTGCCTGGAACTTGTCCTCCAATTGTTGAACATTTGCCCCGGGTTTTACTTTTACATAAGTATAAAACTGGTGCCATGTCCATCTTTCCATTCTTTCCTTCGGAATATCGGCGGTTTGTAATGACATCAAATAATGAAAATCCAAATGGAAATGATCAGGCAGCTTTGCAAGTACTCCTTTTATGGTCAGGGTATCTTTATCGATGTAAATGGTCTTATTGATCGGATCTTCATTACCAAAATATTTTTTTGCCAGTTCTTCATTGATCACAACCGTTCCTGGTTCATTAAGCGCCGTGTTAGGATCTCCCTTGCTAAATTTTAAAGAAAACATTTCAAAGAAAGAAGATTCTACAAACCAACCTTTTTCTTCGTAATTTTTTTTATCTCCAACCTCCATCAAAAATTTATCGATCGTCATTAATATGCGGGTTGTCGAATTGACCTCCGGATATGTTCGTTTGAGAAAACTTGCATACGCAGGTGCCACAGGAGCACCATAGGTTATTGCATCGTTATTCTTACGTTGTTCGTAAATACGATAAACATTTTCTCCTCCCGGAATTTTTTTATCAAATTGCCACTCATCCCACACAAACAACCCGATCACCATACACCCTATAATTCCAATGGTAAGGCTGGAAATATTAATAATGGCGAACCCCTTGTAACGAAGTAAATTTCTTATCGCTGTTTTTAAATAGTTTTTAAACATGGCTACATTTTATTTAATTAATTCCTCAAAATCCCTGTCTGCCCCAGGCAGGATTTTTAATCCTCTAAATCATGGTTCTATTCTGTCCTCAATAATTTGATCGGGTTTGTTCTTACTGCCTGCCAAACTTTAATTCCTGATGTAATTCCTGCTATAACAAATAATACCACTACTGAATTGATAAGCGTGGAGGAGGCAATACCTGCATTTACTCCGAAGATCAAATCGAGTAGAAGTTTTGTCAGCGCATAACCGCCGTAACATCCTACCGACGCGCCGATCAAAAAGACCAGGAAGTAACCGCGGTTGATCAATACCAGTATATGTTTTGCTTTTGCTCCCGCTACTTTTCTCAATGCTATTTCTTTCATTTTCTTCATCACAGTAAGAGAAACCAACGCAAACAAGCCCGTAGCGGTAAGCATGACCGAAATGATAGCAAACCAGAAAAATATTTTTGCAATGTTGCTGGTTGTCTGGTAAGCTTCTTTTCTTATTTCATTTTGATAAAACCCACTGAAAGGTTTCATTGGTAATATTTTCTTCCAGGCATCCCTTGCTTTTGCATATACCAGCTCAATATCCTGGATCTTTGATTGCATGACAAGAAACTGGTACCTGTTCTCTTTTCCCAACTTCATAATGACTGGTTCCACCGGATCAAATAAAGCATCGATCTTGAAATCTTTCAGCACACCAACTACAGAATAATTCAAGCTGTCAATCAGAATCTTTTTACCCAATGCTTCTTTGTCTTTCCAGCCATAGTTTGCAGCAAGGTTTTGTGTGATCAGTATTGAGTTGGTATAATCTCCTTGCATTTGCGGATCAAACTCTCTTCCCTCTGCCATCTTAAGATTCATTGTTTTTACATAGTCACGTCCGACTTCCATGTAATTCGTTTCACTTTTCTTTCCTTCTGCTTCTGCTACTATATTGCGGAAACCATAACCAATATGACTCCTTGTGCCTGCCAATGCAGTAACTTGTGGAATTGCGTTCATCTCGTTGCGGAATGCAGGAAAAGCAGCAGTATCTGTTAGAATGACCCCCACGGTATTTTCAATATTGTATCCATAGTCATAATTCTTCTGGAATTCCGAATTGCGGGCAAATCCAATTCCCGCGATCACCGTAATGACGGCAATGCATAATTGAAAACCCAACATAATCCTTGAGAACAAATTATTACCGCCAAATTTTACCGTGCCCCTGAAAATGGTCGAAGGATTAAACCTACTGATATAAAATGCGGGGTAGAAACCAGCAAGTAAGGTCGTCAATAATATAGCACTAATAAAAAACAGTAAGAGGGTTATGTCCTTGAAATAGTTAGCGGTAACATTAATAGCCCCAAACATTTGATTGAATGCCGGAAGCCAAAAACGATTTAATACAACAGCAAGCAAAGCAGCAAGACAAACGATAAAGCAACACTCTAATAATAATTGTATCACCAGTTGACGATGTGAGCTCCCCATCACTTTGCGCATTCCCATTTCTTTCAGTCTCCTGTTAGCATGAGAAACGGTTGTATTAGAAAAATTCAGGCAGGCAGAAAGGAAAATTAGTATGGCCAGGACAAATGGCCCATAAGCAGCTGAATCTTCAGGACGATCATATAAGCCATTATTTTCAATATCTCCCATCACGGCATTTTCATGCAATGAGATAAGGCGGAAACCGGCAGCCTTCCAATCCATTCTTGCTTTGTTCTGTATTGGCAAATATTTTTCTAATGATTTTGTAATAATAGCAACATCAGATTTTTTGGGGATCCGAAAGAAAGCGGCATCAACCATCCAGGACCAATTGTCCGGAGCGATCTTTGTCCCATCGCCTTGTAAATAATTTTCAAAATTTGTCATGAATCCAAATTGCATGGTAGAATTGATCGGAATATCTTTCAATACACCAGTTACCGTAAGCGGCCTCGCATATTTTTCGTCTGAATAAAAGATCAACGATTTTCCTAAAGGATTTTGTTTGCCAAAATATTTTTTGGCGATCGTTTCGGTTATCAGCACTGAATTTTTATCTGTTATATTATTTGAACCAGCTACGACAGGAAAATTGAATAGGTCAAAAAAAGCCGGATCCGTAAAATGTGCCTGTTCGGCAAATGGTTCATTCTTATCATACTTTACGCTTAATCCACGACTATCATATCGAACAGCTTCAACGATCCCTGCAAATTCAGACTGGGCCTGTTTTACAGCCGCCATTGGGAAAATACCTCTTGCACCATTTGCACCTGATTGAAAGGTTAAAGCCCGGTAAACATTATCCTGGTCTTTATGAAAATCATCAAAGCTGAAAGAATAACGGTAGGTTTGAAAGCCCCACACGATGGCAGCCAGCCCAACACCCATTCCGAAAATGTTAAGTAATGTGTAGCCTTTACGACGCCACATATTGCGAAAAACGATCTTATAAAAGTTTTTAAACATAAAATATGTTTTAGGTGGTTAGATCTTATTTTTTTGTTATCAACGTTTTCAATTCTATTCACCGTCCCATACCTACCGGCAGGCAGGCTTGCGTCGTACTCTTCTGCGACATCAATTCTATTCAGCCTTATTCAGTTCGCAAGCTCTTTATAGGGTTAGCAATCGCTGCCTTTATGGCCTGGAAACTGATCGTTATTAATGCGATCACTAAAGCTAAAATCACAGCAACAAGAAATATCCACCAACTGATCTCAACGCGATAAGCATAATCCTGCAGCCACTTATTAATTGCAAACCATGATAAAGGCAATGCGATCAAAGCGGCTATCAAAACATATTTCAAAAAATCTTTTGATAACTTAAATACGATATGCTGAAGAGATGCTCCCAATACTTTTCTTATTCCAACTTCCTTTACTCTTTTCTCGGCAGCATAAGAAGCCAGCCCAAACAGACCAAGACAAGAAATGATTATTGCTAACATTGCAAGGGCACCTACGATTGTACTTATTTGTGAATCTGCCCGGTAAACATCTTTAAAATGATCATCAAGAAATTCGTACTCATAAGGAAGACCAGGATTCACTTTCTTCCAAACAGATTCAATATAACTAAGCGCCTCCTTTGCCTTGCTCCCATTTATTTTTACCGACATGGTGCTATAACCCCACTGCGCCTGGTTGAACATAAACATCGTTTCGATCTTGTGATGCAGTGAATTAAAATTGAAATCTTTTGCAACACCAACTATTTGCCCTGTTGAATCAAACCCGAAGCGTTTGCCGACCAATGAGGAGAAATCAGCTTTTGTATTATCTTTTAATAACTCTTTTGCCAGGGATTCGTTGATAATATACTCTCTTCCATTTGCCGAAGAATCGGAGGAAAAGTTTCTACCTTCTACCAATTGAATTTTATAAAGTTTGAGATAGTCAGGATCAACGATCAGTCGTGTTGATGTCAATTCTCTTCTTGGCCCATCACCTTTAAATTCAATTCCTGATTGATCCAAATGACTGCCCAATATATCCTGCGAAGCAGTGACTCCACTAACAAGGGAATTTTGCAGGAGTTCATTTTTAAGGAGTTGATAATTCCGTGCTCCCTGGTTTAAAGGAATACTGACTACCTGTTCACGGTCAAAACCGGTGGCCCGGTTTTTCATAAAGTTTAATTGCCGTAAAGCAAACGTAGTGGCAATGATCAGAAAGATCGCTGATGCAAACTGTGT
>DASUTO010000206.1:0-19242 GCA_036374555.1 Chitinophagaceae bacterium | reverse complement strand
AACGCAGGATCTGCCTGCATGATAAGAGAGTTGGGATTTAATTGTAGCCAATCCGCCAGTGAAGTCTGAGTGCTGTATACTTCTGGTAACAGTTTTCCCTTTAATTCACCAGTAATTGCTTCTCCTGAAACTTGTCGCCACCAGCTTTTAGTGGTCGCATCTTCAAGCATGGCATTAAAATGATCCATACCTACGAGCCTGAACTTTTCTTTTTTACCGTTCACAATTGGTTCGAATACTCTGCCGGTCCTGCATACTGTGCAATAGGTTACCATTATAGGATTACCACCTACGGTATCCTGTATATGATGATGATAACCTAAAAACCTGATCGGGTAAGCTTTAGCTTCACCATTAATTGAAACACCAAGCACTAACCTGTTCGAATCAACTTTATTAGCTTCAGCACCTACCAGTAACAATTGTTTGGGCTGTTTAAACATGGCATCTGCAGCCATTACAAAATTTGCCATATAAATAGCAGCAGCAACGATAGCAATTGGAAAAAATAATAACCATTTTCTTTTCCATTGTGTTTTGAATAAACCAAGGAAGATCATTGCAGCGAATAATCCCCTTAATATCCAGCGCCATTTATAAAGAAAATAAGCAAGATCAATACTGTTCATTCGTTGGCTGCCGGGCATTGGCATTATGAAATAGACATTTGCGATTTCGAATAATAGTAAGCCGATCAAGCCAAGCCAAAATATCTTTTTCATATAGTTTATATGCGCTATTTTATTGATTACTTGTTTTTAAATGATCGTATCCTTGTGGCAATCGGGTATAACCATGATCTTTTAATCGTTGACCAAGGCCTTTATAAAATTCGGGCTCGGCAGGAGTAAAAGCCGAAAGCCCATCTACATAACGATTGTATAAACAAAACAAAGCGGCTATAAGAACTGTATCATGAATTTCTAAATCAGTAGCCCCGGCATCTTTTGCCTTTTGTACTGATTCGGCAGTTACACTTTTACCACTTTCCTGTACCATTGTAGCGATCGTTAATAACGCTTTCATTTTATCACTTATGGGTGCTGTAGCTATATCTTCTTTAATTCGTGCTGATGTGTTTTCTTCTTCCAATAAAATATTTGCGGCTGCGGTATGTGCAGTAACACAAAAAGTACATTGATTGCGATGCGATACAATTGTAGCAATTAATTCTCTTTCCCCTTCGGTTAGAGTGGAAGGACCCCGCATCAAAATTTGAGTTAATTCACGAATAGGACCCCCGGTATCTTTTCTGTACTCCAATAAGCCTGTGATGCCAGGTAAATGGTCTTCGAGAGGGATATAAGGCATAATCAGTAGTTAAGTTAATATTAAACAAATCATCAAAAGATCAAAAGTCTATAAAATTAGAAATAAACCCCTGCGTAGAAACGAAGGGGTTTTATATGCTTATATTATGTCCTATTAAAAAACGTAAATAAATTATTCTGCTCCATCAGTTCTTGCTCTTGCTTTTGCATGTTCACCGATCTTATTTCCGGCTTCTAATCCCTTTTCACAATCGCTGCGATAATGAATCGATGCGTACATTCGTGAGAGAGATGCCTCTGTGGCCATATCAGTATATCTAGTAGCCTTTGAAGGAATAATATGGGCCAATATTGTCGCGGCGGCACCACTAAATGTTGAGTGGCCGGAAGGGTAAGATGGAAAGTTTGGTAAACCTGTAACCGTTTTTACTCTGTTATCCATTTGTGACGGACGTGGGTTGAAATAAAAATACTTAGCATCCCAGCACACGATCGCTGCATCCATCATCGCCATATTTAATAATGCCATATTCCTCGCCCATCTTACTTCGCTGAAACTTTGTGCTACAAAATCTTCGGCAGCTATCTGGTTCCAGTGACCAGGAGGCGTTTGAGTGCTGATTCCATCTGCCCAGAAATGCGCAATAGCCCTTGTCTCTGGTGTAATACTTGTACTGTAACTATACACCTCTTCCAGCTCTTCATTGAATTTTTGTGATGAAGTCGAAGGAGGAGCTGGTGGACGAATTGTTGTTACCATTGTTAATGAATCGAACAGCCATGTTTTTACTTTTCCAAATAACATGAGCATGCCTGGTCTTTTTGGAACTTCCTGGCTGACCCATGGGATTTCACCTCTTGCGATACAATCCTGTTCCATTTGGGACTGGATAGCAAGGCTACCACCTGCAGTGCCAGCTCTATCAGCTCTTGCTCTTGTTACAAATTTTTGTGCAACTGCTTTTCCTAATGCTTCACCTGCATCCAGATCACTGCGAACATTGGCCCCGGCGATCAATCTTGCTTTCTTATGTTCTTCAATTTTTTGCTGAATAAAATCCTGGTCTCCGGGAAATAAAAGTTTCATCATTTCGCTGGCAACCCCGGCAACGACCGCATCTTCTGAAGGATAAGATGGAAGATCTGATTTTGGTATCAACGCATTTATTGTTGCATCTGTAACGTAAGGTGCGGCGCGGTTGTATAATTTTTTATAATGCCAGGCAGCTACCAATGCATCATATTCCGCAGCTGCTAAATAAGCATAAGCCCTGGAAGCATAAGGAGGATTGGCAAAAGGGAATTGCGGATATGCTAATGGATTATTTGCGTTTGGTGCCGGATAGGTTCCATCAGGATTTTGATAAGGAGGTAAATTATGTTTTGCAACAAGTTCTCTCATAATTTCATTCCAACGTAAGACTGCACCAGCACTCCAATATTGTACAATTCTTTTTTCATCTTTGCTAAGGTCCGCCTGCCATGTTTTGATCTCATTTATTTGTGCAATATAATCCGGAGTGGTAACTGCAATAGGAGCCGCAACTGGAAATTCGGTTGGGCTTGTTAATAATATCGGTTTCCATACGCCGGCATTAATATCTGTTGATGCAGGTTGCAATGCCGGAAATTCAAGATTATTTTCAACAATATCTTTTGAACAGGAATTTATTAATACGGCAAATACTATTACTGGTATGAATATCTTTTTCATGTTATTATTTTTTTGAATCTTCAGAATCGGTTTTCTTCTTCTTTGTAAAATCAATTACATAAAAAATCCCGACATTGAACCCGGTTGCCTGTCCGACATTTCTTCCTGCAATTGTCGTCATCACATTTCCTGTTAAAGAAAGCGGCGGATGAAAAGGCATATCATATTTAAAATTGAAACCGATCCTGGACATATCCATTTCATTACTGGGAAAAGGCATATTGTTTCTTGTAATATCAAAACCTCCAAGTGTGTTCCAGTGATCGAATACTGCTTCGGCGATCAGTCCTTTATCACGATAACCGGCTCTTATATTAAATGATGCAGCATCCGGCATATCCACTTCATTGGTATAATGCATTTCAGTTGTATAATAGGCATCGCGATCTAACTCGATGTTACTTCTTATTACATATGTACCGGATACGGTACCAAACCAGGAACCTCTTTGATAATCCGCCATTCCACGCAATGAAAGGTTTTTACTCTCAAGTCCAATGGACATTGGTAAAAAATCAGCAGTGTAATCAGAAACAGGTAAAGAGTAGCCCCCGATTGCAAACAATGATAAACGACCAGAAGCGACTTTCGTATTATAAGCTTTCCATTTTATCCAAAGAGAAAGATCCTGCACTCCTTCTTGTCCGTTCAGTTGACCGGCAGAAGCTTTTGTTAATACATAAGGCAAACCAAACAGTACATTCAATTTATTAGTGATCCCATAGTTGCCCATAACACTAAACACTTTGGTAGAAACAGTTCCAAGGTTCAGGTTTTCTCTTTTTAATGTTCCTTCCCAATAATTTTTCCAGCTGCTATATCCAAACATCGGTCCTGCACAAAAGGCATTCTTCTCCATCATAACGGCATCAATATCTGTTTGCGACAGGCATGCAGAAGAGAGAGAAACAATAAGTAATTGTATTAAAAATATTTTCTTCATATAAAGTATAAAAATGATTGTTTCAGGAAATGGAGAAAAGAGTGAAAAATATTTCATCGCTTTTCTCCTGCTTTATGGTTAATGTTTACGAATTAGAGGCGTATCGTCATTCCGGCACTGATCAAATAATCAGCAAAAGCTGCATCACCCTGTATATGTCTTCCTGTATCAGCTGAACGACGCTTATCCGAATCACTTTGTGTCCGGTTTCTTTTCAACGCAAAAGGAACTGCAAGATTGAAACTTGTTTTCTTAGCTACATATGTTATTTGAGGTTCAGCAGAAATAATATAACCGGGTCTTCTGAAACCACGATCACCACCGATCAGGTCACTTGAAGGAAGTCCTTCGATACGAATACCACCGGCAAAATTTAAATTTTTAACCATATAGCTTACACCACCGCGGGCCATAAAAAGATCAGGCACACTCATTACATCTGTATTATATTTTTTTGCAGTTGCATTCGGAGTACCTCCTCTGGCAGTAGATGTCCCATTTACTTCTCTTGGATTGGAAAGGTAAAAGAAGCCAGCATATACTCCAATCTTATGACTGAAATTATAGAAGCTGTTCAATTCAAAAGTTATACCCGTGCCACCATCACCGGGCTGAATGGATTGGTCAACCGGGCCAAGAACACTTGAGTCAGCTTTTTTATAGAAATAATCCATGTAAGTATAATTGCCGGTTGGCAATTTGATTCCTAAACCAAGTTGAATATTTCCTTTGTGTGAAGTTTTTGGATCAAACATCCAGCGATAACCGGAGACTCTTGCATCACCGATGCCAAATGAATGAGTGCTATGTCTTGACCTGCCATCATGTTCATATAAAGATGAACGGGCAAAAGACATAATAGGGACAGTCATTCCAATTGACCACCTTGAATTAATCGTTCTTATCGCGGTAATATCCAGTTCGTAAGCATGATTGATCACATTACTGCCCTCTTCCTCCCTATGGATTTGTTCTTCAGTGCCAACAAAATGTTTGTATGATTTGTAATAGCGGTTGTTGAGATTCAATTCCCAGCCTTTTGCATCAGAAGGACGACCACAGATACCAGCAGTACCCCTGATAGCAACACATCCTTGTGCAGTTGCTTGTTGGTATGTTGCGGCAACTAAAATTGCGATGATCAAATAAATGCGTTTCATAATATAAGCAGTTTTCGTTTTTAATTAAATTATTTTTTCAATTTCAATCGTGATACAATAAATTCTCCCAGTTTTTTTCCGGCGATCGCCCCATTGTCATTATCAAAACGATAATGAATACCTCCATATAACCGGGACATGGCGGCTTCCAATGCGGCTGCACGAAAGGATCTTATTTCGCGGTTCCTGATACCAAACTCAAGCAATGAAGTATCAGTAAATGATAAATTATCACCAAACCAATGCGTCATAACTTCGGCGGCAGCTGCACTATTTGTGGCATGACCGCTTGTATAAGACGGAAATGGCGGTGTTTGAATATAAGGACGCCAGTCCTCATCAATTTTATTTATTTCTGTTTCCGGACGTACATAATTACTCCTGAATTTTTCGTCCCAACAGCTGATGAACGCATCGTATAAAGCAATGGCTGTTTCAGCATAGGCAGCTACCGTTGTTTTAAAATCAGCCTTTGCAGCTTTTGCGCCAATGCCTACTATATTCATCCAATGACCCGGAGGCGAAAATTTTTTGGTAACAAACATCACATGGCCAACCACATTTAATTTAAATGGATTATCATCCCAGAAATCAGCAATATGTTTTTGTTCTTCTGTAAGATTTTCACCAATTGTTTTTACTTCCATCATTGCTTTGCAGAAATCTCCGTTTTTGTTTTCGGGATCACACACAGGCGGAGCTGCAGGTCTGAACTGCGAAGCTGAATCCATCACCATTGTTCTTATTTCTTTCCAATGTGGTTCAATTGCCGTACCATACATGGGAGGTGTTGGTATCCAACGTCCTGTTACATTATATAATACGGTATATCTTTCTGCTGTTCTTGTCTGTGCATAGTTATCCTTTTTGCTCCAGCTAAGAATGGCTGAAGAAATACTGTCGGAAAACTCCATGGTATTTTTTAGAACAGCAGGCGACATGTTAATACTATCCGCCATTTTTTTAAGATCATCATAATAGCCCATCATGCTTCCTTCAGGAAAAGTAACCGCATTACCAACCTTAGTAAAAGCAAATAATGCGGCTAATGTATAATCAACATCTTTTCCTTTTTCAGGTTTTGGCATCGCGGGCATATGCCTGATCTGTCCCGCAAGTGAAATATAATTGTCATCACCGGCAGCAATACATTCAAATGCGGCAATGCTTGCATAAACATAATTGCGTGTGGCGATCATTGGGGGAAAATTATTTTCCAATACCACATCATTCAGCTTCTTGACAGTCTTACAATAAAGAGCCTGGTTGTCAAAAAATTTTAAATCTGTTTGCTTGCCTTTTTCTGTACAACTTACTGTTGCCAGCAATAGCACAGGCACTAAAACCTTTAATACTTTCATTTAAATTAAAATAAGTAAGAGAAATATTTTCCAGGGGTAGCTCTGATTTAAATAATAAGAATCAGGCTTCAGGAGGTTGCGCATCTGTGAGGGGGATAAACAGATCTTTTGCATCGGCGTTTCTACCAACGAAGGATAAGGAGCCAATGGAATAATTATTTATATCAAACGCAGTTTCATTTATTTTAAATTCAGCGGTAAGCAATTTTATTAAACCACTTTTTCCCTGAGAATCTTGTTTATTTCCGGGAATATCATTCATTGCTTTGGTAAATTCATTCTTTACTTTAACAATGCTTGTCTTTTCTTTATTGGGAAGACAAAGAAGATATAAAGTATTACCGCTTACTTTTCTTTTTACATAACGATAGTGTTCCCCGTTCCAATCAGTCTCACCATATACGTTCTCATAATCTTTATCAGAATAATATGGCATATTAAGAGGAATTCTGATCTCAACTAATTGTTCATCGTTGTATTTCCCGGCAGCAATTTTTTGTTCAAGATTAGCCGTTGAATTTTTTTCGATTGCAGAAAATAGCCACCTGTAACCTGCAAGGTTGAATACCATGAGAGAAAGAAGCAGTATCGCAGCAATTTTTTTCAAGTTGTTAAAGATACAAATACTGGTTATTTAATAATGAATGTTTTTTTCTGTGGCCCAACACCCGTTAGTGTAAGGCTTTTCCATTGTTTTGGCAACGAAGTTTTTAATTGTACGATCCCGGTTGACGTGATATCTAATCCCCCAAAACCCATTAGCAAAGATTGAATAATGCCGCCGGCACCCGTAGCAAAATATGGATTGGTGCCGCCTTTTGTTTCTGCAATGACCCGAAACGGTGGATTGAGATTTGGGACATATGATTCCTTGAACCAATGATACGCTTTTTCACTATTGCCTAATCTTGCATAGAGTGTTGTAAAAACAGCTTGCGTCATTGCAGGGGTTCCCTCATTTGGCACCCTGGTTTCATAATATTCTAAGTCTTTTTTTATTTGCGCTGCATCAGTGATTTGTTTCAATGGATATGATAATAAGTTTACGTCAGCTTGTTTTATTCCTTCGCCCTTATAGGTGGCGTGTTCTCTTGTTACTCCGTTTTCCATTTTTAAAATTGGAATATTGTTGGCCACATTCATCCAATCAGGATCGGCATTAATACCTAAAACTTTTGCGGCTTCAGTTGCAAATTGAAGATTTGATTTGGCTGCTGCATTGGTGAATGCATTGTTGTTTACATTCTCTGCCCATTCATCTGCTGCTACTACGTTATTTATATCATAACGTCCCTGACCATTTCTTTCTACCCTGCTTGCCCAAAAATCTGCGGTGGCAGATAGAATCGGATAGCCTTTTTCTCTCAGCCATTGTTTGTCCTGCGTTACACAATAATAATTCCAGGCTGCAATGCCAACACAGGCCGTTATGTGATGTTCAAAAGGTCCGCTCAATGCCCATACGGGTGTTTCTTCAACTCCTGTCTCTGCACTCTCCCAGGGATACATAGCGCCTTTATATCCTTTACTGAATGCATTTCTTTTTGCAGCATCGAGTCGTTGATAGCGGTATTCAACAAGACTTTTTGCAATTTCAGGATGAAGCACAAGTATGGAAGGATACATCCATAATTCAGTATCCCAAAAGACATGACCATTGTAACCAAGCCCGCTTAAGCCCATTGGTGATGGCGACAATGCAGTGCCTTCCCTTGAAAAAGAATAAAGATGATAAAGCATGCTGTGCACGTCTTGCTGTGATTGCGGATCACCTTCAATAATAATATCACTCGTCCATAATTCTTCCCATGCTTTTGTATGGAAACTAATGAGCCGTTCCCTTCCTTCCAATTTTGCAAATATTGTTGCACGTTCCGCTTCATTCAATGGATCATCATGATGAGCAGAAGTGATCGATGAACCAGCAATGGAGAAACGATAAGTTTCACCAGCTTTCAATTTTCGGGTAAACTTCATCAGGTGCATATTATTATCCCACATTTCATGGATCACTCTTGGTTCGTTGCCGTGTGCTTCACCAAATAAAAAAGTATTGCTGGCACACATCAACAGTTTGCCTGTCGGGCTTTTTGCTGAAGAGGTAAGCAAACTAATAACAACATGTGGCCTGTCTATTTCATTATAATAATTCTGAACATCCTTTAATGCATCGGGGGCTTCCATTACACTTGCTCCTGTCATTGTAAAATCTTTTTTGGCGGAAACAGTTACATCCATCAAAACAGTATAAGGTAAATGCCGCAATGAATAATATGTATAAGTAACGGAAGCTTTATCGCTGTAATCAAATGTTGTGGTGAAAGAGGCTTTCTTCATCTCGAGTTCCTGTTGCATATTAGTTGCAGATCTTGCATCAATTCTTTTTCCATCGATTTCCAGGTACATGTTCAGCAGGTTGAAACTTTTTAAAAAGTTGCTGACCCTTCCGCGACCATAGAGATCATAAGCTCCGGCAAGCACAACGTCTTTTATTTTAAATGGCTCCGGTGATGAAACAATACCGATCATACCGTTTGCTACTGTAACTCCATAATAATTTGTTGGATCGATCTTGTCAGCCTTTATTTTCCAGGAGTCCTGTGCAAGGCATGTGCATGAAAAAAACATGAGAGAAAGAATAAAATATTTACTGATCATATAGATAGAATTGTTCAAACAAATGTATTGAATAACAGAATGTTCAGTTCCGATAGTTTTGGTCAATGAGCATTAGGAGGACCGATGATCAATAAATTATTTTGTTTGGAAATTAGAAAAGGTATAAACTTGTGTAAACGATTGCATAAGTGTCTTACAAGACAACTATAGTAGATATTGCACGGGAACTGAACACTACTCCGGCAACAGTATCCAGGGCTTTAAGTAACCACCCGGGAATAAGTGAAAAGACCAGGCAAACGGTACAGCTAACAGCGTCAAAGCTTAACTATAAAAGGAACAGGATTGCATCTTCTTTGCGTTCGGGCAAGACCCACGTTATCGGCGTTATCATTCCAAGCGCAGAAATAAATTTTTTTGGATCTGTTGTACATGGAATAGAAAGTGTCGCGAATTCAAATGGCTATAATGTTTTGCTGTTCCAATCGAATGAAAGCAGGGAGTTTGAAGAAAAAGGATTAGAAACATTTCTAACAGCAAGGGTAGATGGTATTCTTGTTTCCCTTGCAAAAGACACGATCGACTATTCACATTTTCTTGAAATAAAAAAACGAGGTATCCCACTTGTATTTTTTGATCGCACCGCCGATGATCTTGGGATTGATTCGGTGGTGATAGATGATTATAAGGGAGCTTTCAATGCCACTGAGCATCTTATCCAACAGGGTTATACCAGGATCGCTCATATTTCAGGTCCGCAACACCTGAAAAATTTTTATGATCGCATAAAAGGATATATGGGAGCTCTCCAGGCCAATAAGATCAAAATGGATCCGGATCTAATATATCCGGGTAATATTTCGATCGAATCGGGTAAAACCGGAACAGAATATTTTTTATCTCGGCCAAATCCCCCGGATGCAATATTTGCAACGGAGGATTTTACGGCCCTGGGTGCGATCAGTAAATTAAAAGAAAGGAATATCACAATACCTGGGCAAATGGGGATCATTGGCTTTGCAAATGAGTTATTTGGGGAGCATATTACACCATCCCTTTCTACAGTTGATCAACAAACGATCAGGATGGGAAAGTCAGCAATTAATCTTTTGGTCGATATGATGGAAAAAAAGGAGGAGCATATAAAACAAAAAGTGGTGCTTGATCCTTTATTAATAATAAGGCAATCATCGCTGAGGATCGGGCAAACAAAGCAATAATAAATTGGTTCGTTTATGTAAACGATTACGCCGTAAGGCATCGGGCTTAGGCTTTATTACGATTAGAAATTTAATAGGTACGAATAACAGGAGATTAATGGAGCCCGGAAAAAAATCCAGTAGCCAAAAACTAAATTTTGCAGAAATAAAAAAAAACACAACTTTGTGTCCCGGATACACATTTGACTTTTTAATATTTTAGAACCTAACAACAATTCTGCTTATGTACTGCAAAAGATTGCTTAAAGCGATCGTCTCTCCCTGTTTGTTATTTTTTTCAATAACTGCTTTTGCACAGGAAAAGGTGATCACAGGTAAGGTTACTGATTCTAAAGATGGATCAGCAATGCCTGGTGTTTCGGTGACTGCCAAAGGCAGCGCTGCGGGCACCCAAACAACAGCTGATGGTACTTATAAAATATCTGTCAGCTCTTCAACGACTGTTCTTGTTTTCTCATTTGTTGGTTATGAAGCACAGGAAGTAACTATTGGTGGAAAATCATCAGTAAGTATTCAACTGGTTAATTCAAATGCAACACTTGGTGAAGTAGTAGTTACCGGTTATGGTACTGCCAGGAAAAAAGATCTCACAGGGTCTATTACCCTGATCACTACTAAAGACTTTCAAAAAGGCCCCCAGACTACTCCTCTTCAATTGATACAAGGAAAAGTGCCGGGAGTGCAAATTTCAACTGGTAATGGAGCGCCGGGTGCAGGTATTTATATCCGCATCAGGCAGGGAGCTTCATTGAATGCGAGCAATGATCCATTGATCGTTGTTGATGGAATTCCGCTTGAATCGGGTGGAATATCGGGTGTAGCAAACCCGCTCGCTTTATTAAATCCAAATGATATTGAAAGCATGAACATCTTAAAAGATGCTTCTGCCACTGCTATTTTTGGTAACCGTGCTTCTAATGGAGTGATCATTATCACCACTAAAAAAGGAAACAGCGGTAAATTAAAAGTGAGCTTTAATAGTAATACCAGTTTGTCTACCGTCACAAAAACAGCGGACATACTCAATGCTGATGAATTCAGGGCATTGGTAATGGCTAAAGGAACTCCTGCACAACAAGCATTGCTTTCATTAGGTCATACAAGATGGCAGGATAAAATTTATCGTGATGCGATCGCATTCGATAATAATATCAGTTTTACAGGCGGCATCAAAAAATTCCCCTACCGGTTATCACTTGGCTATTTGAACCAGAATGGTATTTTGAAAAATGATAATCTGCAGAGAGGCACAATGGCAATCAATATCAATCCTAAGCTGATGAAAAATCATCTTAGCATTGATATCAATATGAAAAATTCCGTTTCACGAAGTTATTTCGCCAATACGGGAGCCATTGGCTCTGCGGTGTTCTTTGATCCGACCAAACCGGTATATGACCAATCAAAACCACAATATGGCGGTTATTGGGAATGGGAATTAAATGGCACGCCCAATACACTGGCTCCTAAAAACCCAGTAAGCCTTTTGGAGCAAAACAGGAATATCGGTAATACATACAGGAGTATTGGTAACATTCAGCTTGATTACAAATTCCATTTTCTTCCCGAGTTAAGAGCCAACCTGAATCTTGGTTATGACGTTTCAAAAGGATCCGGTAAAAACGAAACACTTCCCACCAGTGCATCATCTTATTATAACCAGGGTAGTGTAAGCAGGTATGAGCAAAAAAGGTGGAACTATCTTTCAGATTTCTACCTGAACTATATGAAAGTTTTTTCTAATAAACATCGGGTAGATGCAACGCTGGGTTATGGCTGGCAGGATTGGACAGTTTATACCCCAAGTTTTCCGACTGTAAACGGAACTGGTGTTATACCGGCAGGTCCTCCTTTCAAATCACAACATACATTGCTTTCAACATTTGGCAGGTTGAATTATGGATATGATGATCGCTACTTATTAACTGCAACAATAAGAAGAGATGGTTCTTCCCGCTTTAGTGAAGACAATCGTTATGGATGGTTCCCTTCTGTAGCAGTGGCATGGAGAGTAAGTCGTGAATCTTTTATGAATGATTCAAAAACTATTTCTGATCTGAAACTTAGATTGGGTTGGGGCAGAACAGGTCAGCAGGACGTTGGTAGCGATTATCCCTATCTGGCAAGATATTCTTTAAGTGATAGCAGTGGTATGTACCAGTTCGGAAGCAACTATTATTTATTGCTCCGGCCTGAAGGATACGACGAAAACCTGAAATGGGAAACAACTGAAACATATAATGCAGGTATCGATGTTGGTTTGTTCAGTAACAGGGTTACATTCAGCGTAGATGCCTATTTTAAAAGAACAAAAGATCTGCTGGCTGTTATTTCAGTTCCTGCAGGTTCAAATCTTACCAACCAGATCCTTACCAATGTAGGTAATATTGAGAATAAAGGATTGGAATTTTCAGTATCAGCTAATGTAATTCGCGACAAAGACTTTACATGGGATCTGAGCTACAATTTTACTTACAACGAAAGTAAGATCACAAATCTTAGCAAAGTAAAAGATCCAAATGCCATCGGTAATCTAGTAGGTGGCATCAGCGGTGGTGTGGGTAATACAATACAGGTGCATACGGTAGGATACGCTCCACGGTCTTTTTATGTTTACAAACAGGTGTATGATCAGAATGGTAAACCAATTGAAGGATTATACGTTGATCAGAATAAAGACGGTGCCTCAAACGAAGCAGATAAATACCGTTATAAAAATCCCCAGCCAAAGTATTATATGGGTTTGAGCTCACAATTTGGATATAAAAAATGGTCATTGAGTTTTGCGGCAAGGGCCAGCTTTGATAATTATATGTACAATAACTTTAATTCCAACAGCGGTACTTATCAAAACTTTGGGTTCCCTAATTATCTTGGTAATGTAGCAAAAGATGTGTTGACAACAGGATTTACAGTACCAAGACTTTGGTCAGATTATTATATCGAGAATGCATCCTTCTTAAGAATGGATAATATCAATCTTGGATTTAATGTGGGCAGAATTTCTAAGAATACAAGTTTAAGGGTTTCAGCTAATGTTCAGAATGTATTTGTGATAACAAACTATTCCGGGCTTGATCCTGAGATACCGGGCGGTATTGATAATAATTTCTATCCAAGACCACGTACTTATTCACTTGGTTTTAATCTTGATTTCTGATCTTAAAAAAAAGAGAATTATGAAAAATAATTTCATTAAAATTTTTTCCCTGGTAGCGCTGGTGCTTTTTTTCACCGGTTGCGCCAAGACACTTGACCGCAAGCCACCTTATGATGTGACTTCGGCCACTGTGTACGAAGATTTCGGTAATTATAAATCTATCCTGGCTAAATTATATGCGGGGCTTGCCGTAAGTGGCCAGCAGGGACCAAGTGGTCGTCCGGATATTTTTGGTTTGGATGAGGGGTTCTCCAGTTACCTGCGCCAATACTGGCAATTGCAGGAACTGGCTTCCGATGAAGCAGTAATCGGTTGGAATGATGGTACGATCAAGGACCTTCATAACATGACCTGGACGCCGGCAAACGAGTTCATTCGTATGATGTATGACAGGATATTTTACCAGGTCTCCCTTTGCAATGAATTTTTAAGAGAAACAACAGATGAGAAATTATCTGATCGTAAAATAAGCGGTTCTGATCTTGTGGAAGCAAAAAAATATCATAACGAAGCAAGATTCTTAAGAGCACTTAGCTATTATCATGCTATTGATATGTTCGGTAATGTTCCATTTGTATTGGAAACAGATCCTATCGGTGCATTTTTTCCAACACAAATATCCAGAGCTAATTTATTTACCTGGCTTGAAACAGAATTGAAAGCACTTGAACCCACACTTACACCTGCAAGACAAAACGAATATGGCAGGGCCGACCAGGCTGCTGTCTGGATGCTGCTTGCAAAATTATATTTGAATGCAGCAGTATATACCGGCACTGCACGACATAGCGATTGCATTACTTATAGTAATAAGATAATCAATGCCGGGTACCAGCTGGCAACACAATACGGGTTAAACTTTCTTGCTGATAACAACACTTCGCCTGAATTAATTTTCGCTGTAAACTTTGATGGCTTACGTACCAAATCATGGGGTGCCATGACCTATCTTATTCATGCTCCTGTGGGTGGCAATATGAACGCTGCACAGTATGGAATTAATGGTGGATGGAGTGGTTTGCGTTCAACAAAGGCGATCGTTAATCTTTTTCCAACTACTACCGGCGTACCTGATTCAAGAGGTATGTTCCATACCAGCGGTCAAAACCTTGAGATCGTAGATCTTTCAACTTTTACAGATGGATATCCAATTACAAAATATAAGAATGTTACTTCTGCAGGAGTAAAAGGTTCTGATCCTGATGGAAATTTCCCTGATACTGATTTCCCCCTATTCCGGTTAGCCGATGTTTATTTAATGTATGCTGAATGTGTGCTGGCAACCAATGCTGATAAAAATGTTGCTGTTGGTTATATCAATGCTTTACGTCAAAGAGCCTACGGAAATACAAATGGAAACATTACAGCAACAGAGCTCACTTATGATTTTCTATTGAAAGAAAGGGCAAGAGAATTGAGTTGGGAAGCACATCGTCGCCAGGACCTGATCCGCTTTGAGAAATACCCGGGCTTTGCCAATTATTATACGGGCAGCACATATGTTTGGCCATGGAAGGGTGGAGTGGCAGGCGGAGTTGCAGTGGGAAGTTTTAGAAATTTGTTTCCCCTTCCTTCAACTGACATAGCGGCTAATCCTAATCTTGTTCAAAACACCGGATATTAAAAACTCAATCCCGATAATCCTGAGTTTATCGAAGGATCGGGATCACTTCTAAATAAAATATTATGAGAACATGGTTAAATAAAATAATGCTGATTGGAATTGCTGCCATCGCTTTTTCATCTTGCAAAAAAGATGAAGTAAGAACAGTGATAAACGTTGGCACTGCTCCAACACTTTCAGCTACGCCAACAACACTCGTGTTGTTGCAGGCAAATGCCAATAATAATGCTATCAAGTTTACATATACTACTGATGCGAATTTTGGTTTTGATGCAGCAGTCACCTATGTATTACAGATCTCAAAAGGGGGCACAAGCTTTGCGAGCGCATCCACTACTGAAGTTGGATTAAGTACAACTCCTCCTTTAGAAAAAACTTTTAAAGTAGTAGACTTTAACAGGGAGCTTTTAAAAATCATCAATTACGGGGTTGCGACTGCTGTAGAAGTGAGAGTAAAAGCTTCCGTTGCTACTGCAGCACCAGCTTTGTATTCAAACGTGGTAACACTTACCTGCACTGCTTACCGCGACCTGATCACTTATACATTTCCTGATGCAATGAATATCGCAGGCAATTTCCAGGGCTGGAGCCCGGCCACTGCACCACAGATCGTGAATAAGAATAATGGCGGTTATACAAATGCAACAAATAATAAATATGAAGGTTATATAGTATTCAATGCAGCAACACCTGAATTTAAAATGGTAAGAGGTAATGACTGGGTTGGAGACTATGGCAGCGCCGGTGGAAATAATTTAGGCAATGGGGGACCCAATCTTACATTACCAAGCGGAGGCGCCGGAGTTGCAGGTTATTGGCGTATCCGTGCAGATCTTAGTGCAACTCCTGCACCGGGTCAATGGTTCTGGACCAAAATAAATACATGGGGAATTATCGGTGAGTTTAATGGCTGGAGTGCTGATGCGCCAATGACATTTAATGCTTCAACTGGAGTATGGACCATAACAAGGGATATGCCTGCTGGTAAATTTAAATTCAGGGCGAATTCTGATTGGGGAATAAACTTTGGAGATAATGGTGCTGATTTTAAGCCTGAGTATGATGGAGCAGATATCAATATTTCTGCTGGTGGTAACTACACTATCTCCCTTGATCTGAGTGCCGGCGGAAACTATGCATATACATTGAAGAAGAATTAATATCAGATTCAATTTGAAGGTATCCGTCTCGCCAAAGGCGAGACGGATTTTTTATTTCAGAAATAATATTCTTTGCCTATCAAAACACTGAATTTGAGAACCTCGGCATAAAATCAATACTTATGCAAAGTCAATAATTTTTATAATCGTAGAACTCCTATAGGAAAAGCTAATCTGTGAATTATTTTTGTACTCAATTACGGTCGTATTATACACCAGTAATTCCTCATCCGGTAGCTATCGGATCTAATTTCCAGTTTCCTCCGAACAACCACCAACACAATCCGTTTTTAAATTTTTTTAAACCCTCATGTAATGAAAACTACACGTACCCTTGCCCTGTTAATGGGGCTGATCGCCACCTTTGTTATTGTTTCCTGCAAAAAATCAAAAGACGCAGATCTACCAGCTTCCAGGCAAGCTGAAAACGCTGAAGTTACAAGCGTCTATAAGTCAGGAGTACTTTTAGAAAATGGCTCCATATTAAGTGGTGGAGTAACATTAACCGCACCCACGCAGGTTAACGTCGACGAATCATTTGATATAACTGCCTCAATTGAGTGTGGAAGAGTTGCCATTGAACGTGGTTATATTTTTGCAGGAGACGGAATCACCAAGATCTATAAAGATCTGTCGTGCGAAACAGCCAATTTGGAATGGGAAGCTATTGCCGACTTCCAGTGTTATAGTGCCGATGCAAGCTGGAGTGGTTCATTTGCAGAAGCGGGTAATTATGTTTTCCGGACAAAACACAATTCTTCGGATGGTAATTGCGACAGATTAGGTGGTCAGGATAAAACCGGAGAATGTTCTTTCAATGGAAATGAGTGTTATTGTTTTGTAATTGAGGCT
Organism: Chitinophagaceae bacterium; assembly: GCA_036374555.1. Classification (GTDB taxonomy): domain Bacteria; phylum Bacteroidota; class Bacteroidia; order Chitinophagales; family Chitinophagaceae; genus VBAS01. Next base: position 2,158 of record DASUTO010000206.1, on the reverse strand, counting down.
GTGAATGCATGCGAAACTTCATTCACTGGCCGGGCGATTGCCTGCGGAATTCAACGTGAAGCGGTTTATACATTCACTTCAAAAGATGCGCAGAGTTATATTAAGATACAAGGTGGCTTAACAAACTTTACCGGTGAAAATGCTGAAGTTATCGTTACTGACCCGACAGGTATGGCAATATCACAATGGACACCGGGCGGAAGCACAAACCGTGTTATTAAAGTAGAAGGTGGTGTTGATGCCTGCGAAACGATTACTATCAGGATCAAATGGAATTCAACCAACTCTGGTGGCATTTGTACCGGAAGCTGGTCTGTGAAAGATGCAAATGGAGTTGAACTTGCTCCAGCTGTTGCCGGGTTGACCTGTGACTAATCTTTGTTTTCATCTTTATTACAATTTAAGAGTCCTGCTTCGGCGGGACTTTTTTTAGCTTATAATTAATTAAGATTCTGGTCAGCCTCAACAAAATGTTGAAGAGTGCGACCCTTTGACAAACTTCCCGATAAATATCGGGACGACGCAATTGTTCAATGATGAAATAAACGATGAACGGAGCGTCGTAACGAAAGCTTAATAGTAGTAATGCAGCCTCCATAATAAAAATCATTATCTAAAGTATTTCTCACCTAATCCCTGGAGATTGCGTCGTCCCCCGACAAGTGTCGGGGTCCTCGCAAGAAAAAAAGGCCGCTTATCCGCCTACGGCGTGATAATGCGGCCCGGCTGTAGTAGCCCTGACTATTTTAATTCGTTTTAATAAATAGCTGACTCGATAATTGATTTGGTGATTGCACATACAATGTATATGCACCTGCGGGTAGTGTCGATACATCGAAGTCCCAGTTGTTAGCGCCTTGCGTCGCATTTCGTGTCCACGTTCTAACAACTACACCATAGCCATTCACCACTTTAATGATCACCGGTTCGGTATGTGTTGAATAAAACAACACATGCATGGTATTGATAACAGGGTTTGGTGTTACCTGCAAAGCGATCTGCGTATTGCCTGGTACATGGAGCGGTTTGCAAATCCTTGTTTCGCAACCACGCTGGGTTTTTATTGTCAAACAAACTTCATAGGTGCCTGGCGCATTGTATTGATGCGTTACTTCTCTTCCGGTTGCAGCACTGCCATCACCAAAGTTCCAGCGATAACCAAGAACAGGATCATCTGCATTATGAATAGCAAAACCTTTGAACTTGAATGTTCGTGGTGAAATGAGTGAATCGGTCATATAACCACCGCATGCATTTGTAGTTGGTCTTATTATTACTTCATCGCAGTCGGAAGCAATACATCCGCCTTCAAATAATATTTTCACACAAGCCCTGTATTTACCCGGCGCAGGATATGTATGACGAATAAATAATTGTGTTAAGGATATTCCTGAATTTAATTGTGTGCATGTATCCGTTCCATCGCCAAAGTACCAGCATACTCTCACCGGTCTTTTATTCTCCGATGACCATGGTGATGCAAAAAAACCTCTTACAAGACTGGTAATCGATGGTGTTAATTCAAATAGCCTGACACGACATTCACCCGGCGCTTCGACTTTTACTACTTCGCATTTTCTTGCTTCGCATCCGCCGAAGTACAGGATCTTTACACATACTTCATAATTGCCGGGACGATCATAGCGATGATTGACAACATAAGGTCCGGCATAATCTTCGCCATATTGGATACAAGTATCCCTGCCATCACCAAACTTCCAGCAAATTTGTTTTGGTTTTTTGTTTTCAATATGTCCTGGTATGGCTTTGAATGCAACATGTAATGGATTGTTGGCGCTGCTGATCGGGATCCTTTCGAAATCTGCTTTGCAACGAAGCAGCTCGCCTACCTGTACATGCTTACAATTTTTAGCTTCGCAACCACCGTAGTAAATAATTTTTATACATACTTCATATTGACCCGGACGATCATATTCGTGCCTTACACCATATAAGCCTGTATAGTTTTCGGGATAGCTGATACAAGTGTCTTTGCCATCACCAAATCTCCAGCAAATTGTTTTTGGTTTTTTATCCAGGCTATGGAATGATAATGCTTTGAAATGAGCAACCAGCGGATCTGCAGTTGTATTTACAGGCAACTTTTCAAAATCCGCACGGCAGAATTCACCAATATTAACTCGTTTACACTTATATG
>DASUTO010000205.1:0-2323 GCA_036374555.1 Chitinophagaceae bacterium | reverse complement strand
AACCGATTTTGCAGGAACCATGTTTGAGCAACAAGTGGCGCATGGATATTTTGTATTAAGTCTTTCTGCAGGTTTGTTTGTTGATGGAAGCGAAAAAGGACCGGTACTATTAAACTACGGGATTGATGAATTAAGATTTACCAAACCCGTTTATCCCGGGGCAGAACTTTATGTGCGTTTTACATGTAAAGAAAAACTACCACAGGATCCAAGGGAGGAAAATGATATACCAAAAGGGATTGTAAAATGGTTGGTGGAGATGCTTGATGAAACGAACGAACATGTAGGCGTGGCAACCATTTTGACGATGGTAAAGAGAAAACAAGAACAATAAAACTTCTTTTATGAAAGATTTTATAAACGGTTATGTAACCAGCGAAACTCATAAAGGCATTACCACAATAGAATTTTTTCATCCACAAAGTAATTCGCTGCCTCATAGTTTATTGGAAGAATTAGCGCATGAAATACATGCTATGGGTACGGATCATGATACCAAAGTAATAGTGTTGCGTTCGGGAGGTGAGAAAGCGTTCTGTGCCGGAGCTTCTTTTAATGAATTGTCCCGTATAGAAACGGAGAAAAAAGGCTTTGATTTTTTTAGCGGGTTTGCAAATGTTATTAATGCCATGCGTAAATGCCCTAAGTTAATTATTGGTCGTATTCATGGAAAATGTGTCGGCGGTGGTGTCGGACTCGCGGCTGCGTCTGACTATGCTATTGCTCATGAAAACGCAGAAGTTAGATTGAGTGAATTAGCAATTGGTATAGGCCCCTTTGTTGTAGGTCCAGCCATTGAAAGAAGAATTGGAACTTCGGCATTTGGTCACCTGGCTATTGATGCTACCATGTGGCGTAATGCTGAATGGAGTAAGAAAAAGGGCCTGTTTGCAGAAGTTCATACTACTGTAGAAAGTATGGACGAATCTATTTCGCGTCTTGCCCATGAATTAGCCCATTCAAGTTCCCAGGCCATGGCGGAATTGAAAAAAATCTTGTGGAAGGGTACAGAGCATTGGGATGAATTGTTATTTAATCGTGCAGAAATCAGTGGCAAGTTGGTATTGAGCAGTTTCACCAAACATGCTATTGAAAAATTTAAGTCAAGGGTGTAACTAACATCCTTCATCATAGGTAACACTCATGCCGGTTACTTTATTATTGGTAAGGTAAAATATTATCACATTTCCGCTTTCATCACCATGTAGCCAAATGGTAGATTTGGTTTTACTCTTAATGGTGAAATTTGCATCGTCATAATCGGGCATTATATAAATAGTATAGCCCTCGTAGGTACTGATGATTTTTAGTTTATCATCTCCTATGCCAATACCAGACCGCGTTTTTAATTGAGGATGGGTGCTTTTTACTTCCCATACAACCAATTCAGACTTATTATTGACTTCCTGTTTTTCAAAAACGATGGATAGATTTAAACCATTATAGTTGCAGGTTACAGAATCGCGGGTATAGCTATTTTCTTTTGAAGCAGAAGGCAACTTAATCGTTTGATTAATTAATTTTTCAAGCGCCGCTTTCGTCATGCCAATTCTTATTTCTGCTATGCCACTCATGGAAACCGTGTAAGAAGTTGGTTGGGCATTTAACACCATTGAATGGAAGGAGAAAAGGAAGAGGAAAACTTTCCGTTTCATAAGCAGTAGTTTAGTAATATAAATTTACCTGCTTTTTGCATGAACCGTTTTAATGAAGGCAATTTTCGATCACTATGCGATTATTTAATCAAAATCGACAAGGACCTTAAACTCATTATTAAGCAATATGGATATCCGCCGATGTGGACAAGGGAGAACAGTTTTGCAACACTCATACTCACTATCCTGGAGCAACAGGTTTCTTTGGCGTCCGCTTTTGCAGCTTTTAAAAGATTGACGGAAAAGCTTCCGTTAATTACTCCACAAGAACTGCTAAAACTATCCGATGAAGAATTAAGGCAATGCTCTTTCACCAGGCAAAAAATTATTTATGCCCGCGGTTTGGCTGATGCATTGGTTGGCGAAAAAATAAGTTTGCAGCAATTTGAATTTGAAGAAGACGATGTAGTACGTACCACACTCAAAAAGCTCAAAGGTATTGGCGACTGGACGGCAGATATCTACCTGCTACATGCACTTAGAAGAATTGATATTTTTCCAATAGGTGATCTTGCTTTGGTAAATGCGTTGAAGGAGATTAAATCACTTGCCCCTGAAACCACTAAAGAGGAGATATTAGATATTGCACAAGCATGGGTACCTTACCGGTCAATAGCCACTATGATTTGCTGGCATTACTACATCCAAAAAAGAAATTTGAAGCTGCC
>DASUTO010000204.1:0-8989 GCA_036374555.1 Chitinophagaceae bacterium | reverse complement strand
TTTCTTTTGCACAAGCAAAAGAAAGTGCATACATGAAATAACTCTTCCTTTCTACCTCTCTAAGACGAAAGAGAAGGCGTCGGAAAATTAATGTACATCTACCATAGAACTAAAATAAGAGGAATAGAATTACAAACCACTAATGAAACAACCGATGAATTAATTCTTTACATTGAACTCCAATTGGAATTTTTAAAAATAGTATTCAACTAAACCTAATTAATAATCATGAACAACCTGGAAAATAAAGTAGCGTATATCACAGGCGGCAGCAAGGGTATCGGTTATGGTATTGCTAAAACTTTAGTGGAAAAGGGGATGAGGGTAGCCATCACCAGCCGGACAATAAACGCAGCAAAACAAGCTGCTGCTTCCCTAGGTAAAGACCCATCAAAAGTGCTGGCACTACAATCGGATGTAAGTTCCCTTGCTGATGAAACGAAAGCGGTGAAAGCAGTCATTGATCATTTCGGTCAGCTGGATGTAGTAGTGGCCAATGCAGGTGTCGGGCATTTTGCGCCGATTGACACTATGAATGAAAAAGATTGGAAAGAAACCATTGATACCAATCTTACAGGAGTTTTCAACAGCGTAAAGGCAAGTGTCGAAGCATTAAAAAAATCGAAAGGATATATTATCACCATCGCCAGTCTTGCCGGGACTAACTTTTTTGAAAACGGTGCTGCTTATAATGCCAGCAAGTTCGGGTTGGTGGGTTTTAGCCAGGCCATCATGCTTGACTTGCGGAAATACGGCATCAAGGTAACGACGATCATGCCCGGTTCAGTAGCTACTTATTTTAATGATCATCTGCCCGGCGATGCAGATGCATGGAAGATACAACCCGAAGATATCGGCCAGATGATCGCTGACCTTTTGCATATGCATCCGCGGACCTTGCCGAGCAAGATTGAAGTAAGGCCTTCAATACCCGTGAAATGATGTAAACAATTTATGGCTGCTCATCTTTTCTTTTGAAACCGATTCTTTGTCGTGGAGGAGACGGCGGGTTCAATAATTGTTTCAGGTATTGAAATATGAGATTAATATCTTCATCATGCCCGGTGAGTTTCTTTTCAATTTTGTCCAGCTGCAGCAAAATGTCTTTATGCGTCATGATCATTTCCCGCATCCGGGTAAATATTCTTATGATCTGGATATTCACCCGAATAGCCGTTTCACTTTTTAAAACGGAAGATAACATCGCAACGCCTTGTTCTGTAAAGACTGTTGGGACATATTTTGGATATTTTCCCCTGCCAGTTTTTAAGGTCACAATTTGTGACCTTAGAGATTCCCGTTCAGTCTTTGTCACTTGAAACATAAAATAAGCGGGAAATCTGTCTGAATTTCTTTTTACAGCCTGGTTCAACACTTTGGTCTCTACACCATAAAGCTCAGCCAAATCGCTGTCCAGCATTACTTTCTGTCCACGAATCAGGTAGATTTTATTCATCACCAGTTCATCGGTTATCATTAACTCTTTACCTGTTTTTGACATGATTACTTTTTTGTTTTGATATTTCAAATTGAAATATCCGAGAATTTGGGGATCACAAATAGTGATATCCAAACAGGTCACAATTTGTGACCAGCTCTAAAGTAAATTTCTTTCTTATGCGGGCAAAAACCACAAAACCGGTAGCTCAGAGAGTAGACTTATTAATCACCGAAGTAAGGAATCTTTCAACTTTTGCTGGTTGTCGTTCTGCCTTACAAAAAAAGGAACACTGCACGAGTGTTCCTTTTAATTTTCATAGTTCATCACTTGCTATAACACCAATTCAGAATGAGGCGTTAACCCGGCCATTACTTCATCCGGTTCTACACCCAATCCTTTTGCTATAGCTGTTCCTAACTCTTCATCAGCCCGATACCAATGGCAGAGCTGCCGGTTGATAATGGTTGATCTTTTTGGCCCGCTGATCCCTTTCATTGCTTCAATGATATTATGAATGGTATTTGCTTTTTCTTTTTCATTCATAACAACGCGGAACAATATGCCCGGCTGTGTATAATGATCATTCTCGCCTTCGGCATTGCGGTCGTACCAATCAGCTTCGGAACTGTCCAGCTGCAGCGGCAGTTGTCTGTATTTTTCATCCACATAGATATCATCAAAACTATTGGGGTAATAGTTGGCAGCGCTTCCGCCATTTTCATCTATGCGCATCTGGCCATCACGGTGATAGTTGTTTACTGCAAAAGGACATCTGTTTACAGGTATCTGTTCAAAGTTTACACCCAGCCGATAGCGTTGAGCATCGGGATATGAGAGTATCCTTCCCTGCAACATTTTATCGGGTGAGTAACTGATACCATCGACCACATTGGCGGGTGCAAAAGCAGCCTGCTCCACATCGCGGAAATAGTTCTCAGGTATTTTATTTAATTCCATTTCACCAACATCAATCAACGGGTAGTCGGCATGCGGCCATACTTTGGTAAGATCAAAAGGATTCCAGCGATAGTTTTTTGCTTCTTTTTCCGGCATCACCTGTACTTTCAAAGTCCATTTAGGAAAATTGCCTTTGGTGATAGCTTCTACCATATCACGCTGTGCATGATCAGGATCTTTTCCTTTCATTTCAGTAGCTTCTTCATTATTGAAATTTTTGATTCCCTGCCGGGTTACAAAATGAAACTTCACCCAGAATTTTTCATTCTTTGAATTGATGAAAGAATACGTGTGACTTCCAAAGCCATGCATATTTCTATAGCTGAATGGGGTACCCCTGTCGCTCATTAATATCAGTACCTGGTGCAGGCTTTCAGGATTCAGTGACCAGAAATCCCACATCATGGTCGGACTTTTACAATTTGTTTTGGGATCTCTTTTTTGTGTGTGAATAAAGTCGCTGAATTTTTTTGGGTCTTTGATAAAAAACACCGGGGTATTATTTCCTGTAAGATCCCAGTTGCCGTCTTCGGTATAAAACTTTACAGCAAACCCGCGGGGATCTCTTTCACTGTCTGCCGAACCTTTTTCGCCACCAACAGTAGAGAACCTTACAAATACTTTTGTTTCTTTCCCGATGGTGTCAAAGAGTTTTGCTTTGGTAAACTTTGTGATATCATGCGTAACGATAAATTTTCCGAATACACCGGTACCTTTTGCATGTACTACTCTTTCAGGGATCCGTTCGCGGTTGAAATGAGCCATCTTTTCATGAAGGATATAATCCTGCAATAATAGGGGACCACGATCACCAACTGTCATTGAATCTTCATGCTCTGTATATGGAATACCAACTGCTGAGGTTAGTTTTATATTTTTCTTATCCATATGATAATTATTTTAGGTTGAAAAAATATTGTGTCGTATAAAAATTTTGCTGCCATTATTTTTTTTGTCGGGAGCAATTTAAATTTTGTACACATGAATTTTACTGAGAGTAATCAGTAAGAAGTATGAATTTGAGATATAAAGAGTGGGGTGTCTTTTAATGATTCCATTCCGGAAATCTATTTTAGTGATGGTATGGCGCTTTGGTACGTCCCGTTAAACAATATTATGGAACCCATCTGCAACTCGCAACGGAATAAGTAACTTTGAAAAACAAAACTCCGTTCGTCTCACCACCACTTTTTAAGAGGCATAAATATCCGCCGGCAGGAAAATAATTTTACATGAGAACGGCAAGCCTGATAATAACTTTTGGGTGGCTATTACCACTGATATTCATGCAGGATTATAAAAAGCTGCGTGAGGAAATGGTGAGAACACAAATAACAGAACGCGGCGTCAAAGATTCTGCAACGCTGGCTGCCATGCGTAAAGTACCACGTCATTCTTTTGTTCCAACAGACCAGGTGGGGAATGCTTATGAAGACCGGCCATTGCCGATCGGTTACGGGCAAACTATATCGCAACCATATATCGTCGCTTACATGACGGAGATAATAAAACCAAAACCGGGTCAGAAAGTGCTGGAGATCGGTACCGGGTCAGGTTACCAGGCGGCCGTGCTTGCTGAAATTGTAAGCAAAGTTTATACGATCGAGATCGTGGGAGAATTAGGAAAGCAGGCAACAACCAGGCTGAAAAATCTCAACTATAAAAACATTGAAGTAAAAACAGCAGATGGTTATCATGGCTGGAAAGAACATGCACCTTTTGATGCTATCGTGGTGACCGCTGCAGCCGAATATATTCCTACTCCATTGAAAGAACAATTGAAAGATGGTGGCCGCATGATCATACCGGTAGGTTCGCCTTATATGACACAGCAACTAATGCTGATTGAAAAAACCGGTGATAAATTCCGTACCACCAGCAAGATGCCGGTTCGTTTTGTTCCTTTCAAAAGAAGTTAATGAAGCTCCGCAAATTTTCTTTGGCTGCTATTGCCCTGCTTTCAGCAGCATTGATCGCCTACCAGGTAGCCATTATCCAGTTGCTTTCACTGGTGCAATGGTATCATTATGCAAGCATGGTTATCTCTGTTGCGTTGCTGGGTTTTGGGGCTGCCGGTAGTTTGCTTTCTGTAAAGCGTGTATGGCTACTGCAACATAGTGAAATATTATTGCCGGTGCTGATGATCGGCTGCGGCTTCACAATGGTAATTGCTGTTGAGATCAGCAATAGCGGTTTTGCCCGCTTTGATTCTTATCTTTTATTTACCGGTGGTTTGCAATGGCTGCGACTGCTGATCAACTACGTTTTGTTCTTTATTCCTTTTTTTCTTGGGGCATTGGCATTGGGGATCGTATTTACAAAAAATGTTGCCGAGATCGGAAAGTTTTATTTTTCAAACCTTGCGGGTTCGGGTGCCGGTGCTTTACTGGCTGCTGTTCTTGCAGGATATTTTTTTCCGGCTTCGCTTCCCACGATAACTGCACTGATGGTTATTGTTGCAGGTTTACTGTTATTACAAAAAAAGAATCGCTGGTTTATCATTGCTCTTTCTTTTCCGGTCACGGTTTTTATTTTTTACAGGCTCGGTAAACCGGCTGTTATCAAACTGTCAGAGTATAAAAGCCTGGCTAAGACAATGAATTTACCTGCAGCCCGGGTATTACTGCAAAAACCGGGACCTTATGGATTAGTACAGGTAGTATCGGCCGATGCATTGCGATATGCGCCGGGTTTAAGTCTTGCATTTGATAAAGATGTGCCGGTAAAAAAAGTGATCTTCAATAATGGTGACTGGTTCGGACCAATCGATTCATGGAATAAAGCTGACAGTTTTCATTTACTTGATTATACCAGCATGGCGCTTGCGTATGCCTTGAAAAAAAGAAACACTGTACTTGTATTGAATGCAGGTACAGGATTAAATATTTCACATGCACTTAAGAATAACGCATCGCAGATCGATGCAGTCGAGCCGCATCGTGCCGTAGCAGATCTTTTGCTGAATGAGTTAGCCGCAGATAACGATTCACTCTACTACGAACCACGGGTGAAGATGCATATAACTGAACCGCGGAGTTTCTTATCGGCCACCAAAAAAAAGTATGACCTGGTTCAGCTTCCATTGATCGGTGCTTTTGGCGGCGGGGTGGGCTTATATGCCATGCGGGAAGAATACAGTCTTACCAAAGAAGCTTTTTTAAGAATGTGGAATTTGCTGGAAGACGATGGCGTCATCAGCATCACCACATGGATGGATTATCCTTTCCGGAATTCGCTGAAGATAACGGCGACACTTGCTGAAACATTGAGTGAAGCCGGTATCACAAATTATCAATCACACCTTGTGGCAGTGCGCAGTTGGGCCACCATCACTTATCTTTTGAAAAAAACTCCATTCACTTCTGCCGACACAACCCTGGTAAGAAAATTTTGTAACGAGTATTTTTTTGATCCCTTATTGCTTCCGGGTTTACAACCTGGCGAACGGATGATACATAATGGTATAAGTGATTCTGGTTTTTTTGCATACACAGATGAATTGTTATCCGGCAACCGGGATAAATTATATGAAGAATATGGTTTTCATATAAAGCCGGCAACTGATGATCAACCTTATTTTTCACAATTTCTCCGCCGGAAAAGTCTGCCTCAGCTTTCCAATGTTTTTGGTTCGCAAAATGTTTCATTTATCGAGTTGGGATGGTTGATATCGGCCACCACTTTTTTACAGATAACATTGCTTGCTGTATTACTGATCCTGTTTCCGCTTTTCAAACTCCTGCGAATCAGCAGGGGAAGTAATAAAAGCTGGACCTTTTTTTATTTCAGCGGGCTGGGTATCGGGTATATGTTTTTTGAGATCGTCCTGATCCAGAAATTCATTTTATTTTTTGGCAACCCCGTTTATGCAGCAGCCATGGTTATTTGTGTGATGCTGCTTGCTTCCGGTGCCGGAAGCTATTTTTCATCAAGGCTTTTGCCTACCCGGCTTATGATACAAAGAATACTGCTGTTCATTTTTTTGATACTATTGCTGTATACTTTTTTTCTTTCGTCAATGCTACAGCAACTTGCTTCCCTTCCTGACCTGGTCAAGTTGCTTATTTCAGTATTCATTATTGCCTGTCCTGCCTTATTGATGGGAATACCATTTCCACTGGGACTGCGTGCCCAGGCACTGGTAGAAGAAAAAAATATTCCCTGGGCATGGGGTATCAATGGTTGTATGTCTGTCATCAGCGCTGCACTTGCCACATTGCTCACAGTGGATGCCGGTTTTTCTGTCGTGATAATGCTTGCAGCTGTTTTTTATGCAGTCAGTCTGGTTTCGATGCATTTGATTAAAGAGACGATAAACAGTAGTTGAATTTTTGATTATAAACACCTCTTATGTAAATGTGATCTGCCGGGACTTAAAAATTTTCTAACTTCAACTATGCGATTAATAAAGTTTTTACCATCTGTAATTGCATTGATCGTTTCAATGGTTGCATCCGCACAAGTCAACCAAAAAAAATATGATCTCTTCGACCTTAATAAAAAAGGGAAGCTACAGGTCATCAATCGCACCCTGTCATCGTTTGTGGATCAAAGAGGACATGGAGTTAAGTTCTCTGAAGCAAATGGTGATGGTGTGGCCTGGCTTGATGGCGTCAATTTTGCAAATGGCAGCATTGAACTTGATATAAAAGGCAAAGATGTGTTGCAGCAAAGTTTTGTAGGCGTTGCCTTTCATGGTGTAGATGAGAAAACCCTTGATGCTGTTTATTTTCGTCCTTTTAATTTTCATGCTACGGATTCTGTTCGCCGTATTCATGCAGTACAATATATTTCTCATCCTGACTTTCCATGGAACGTATTGAGAGAAACGCAGAACGCTAAATATGAAAAAGCGATCCCTTCTGCACCGGATCCCAATACATGGTTTCATGTCAAAATAGTTGTTGACTACCCGCATATTACTGTGTATGTAAATAACGGCGCTTCGCCATGCCTCATCGTTGACAAATTGAATGACCGGCAAGCGGGTAAGGTTGGTTTGTGGGTAGGGAATAGCTCAGGAGGAGAATTTGCTAATCTGGTTATTACTAACAAATAAGCAATCGCATCACTTACTTTCAAAAGAAGCCGCTGGTAAATTCTTTAATGAAGGAATATGAATGCCAACTTAGTGATGGTATAGCGCCTTGTTCCGTTCCTTCAAAAAAAACATTGCAAGTTTAAAGAATGTAAGAACGGAACGCAGCGCCTCCAGGGTTTTGGCAAAACACGAAGCAAGTTCTTCGTCCTGACATTACATCTCTAAAGGAATATTTGAACTATAATGACTCTTCATGTGCGTTGGCCCGGACAAACGGGCGGAGCCATTCGTTTGTCCTTGAATTTTCTTTGTTACTTTCTTTGCTTCAAGGCAAAGAAAGTAAGGAAGTTTAAAGATATTTCGATTATAAGAAGATAGCTTTTATTTCTTTCTTTTGTTTGCCTCAAAGAATCTTTATGTTCTTTTTGCCTTGATGCAAAAAGAACCAAAAAAATCAAGCCCGGCCCGAAGCTCCGCCGGCCGGGCAGGCCAACGCACATGAACACTCGGTGTTTTTGTAATTAAATCTTTTATTGAACGGGTAGGACGGGCAGCTTTCTTCGTGCTCTTCGAAACTCATGGAGGCGCTGTCTTTTTCGTTTGCATTCCTTAAAAATGTTGATGGGCTATAGAGGACGAAAAAGAAGGCGCTAATAAATTCTTTAATGCCGGAGTATAGCATTTCAATTTTAGGGATGGCGTAGCACCTTGTTCCCATTAGAAAACTATTGTTTAAGGTTACCAAACATGGTATATCTCTCTCGAACCGGTCAGGTACATTTCATGATAGCCAGCCATTTTTTCTTTCATCTTCTTCATCTCTTCCGTATCCTGCTCATATTTCTTCCAGCTTTCCTCATAGGCAGTTAAACTATCGTATTTTGTAACCATCACAACTTTATTATACTGGCCGCTCACATCAGTCATGATATTAACGAACTCTTCATTTTTGCTCATTACTTCTTTAAATAGTTTTGCGAGCTTCGAAGCATTGCCAGGTTTGCAAATGAATATGTCATGAATAATGATCATACATTTTTTTTAGCCTACTAAGGTATGCAAACTTGTAAACAGGAAAAAAGAAAGGAAACTCTCCGAAGGACAACTTTAAAAGAAAATCCTAATACCGGATTGATCTGCAGAACAGGTAAAATAATTCTGAGTCTTTTACCTCACCACCTCATTAATTCCTTCGCACACAGATCTAACCTTAGAGAATGCTTGATCTGAGTTTTTCTCTTTGTCAAACTTTATATTAAGATAGCCCGGTGATTTTTTTACGTAGAAGGTAGTTTTATCATCCAGTGTGATCTCCCCGTCCATGCGGGTATTAACAAAGGACATATCACCGGCAGATAATTCTTTATCGAGCCACCTGTCAACTTTAGTTGTTTTTTCAGGGTTGAACTTTGCTGTCATTTCATAGTAGTGGTCGTACTGGCTATGCTTGATACTGATACTTCCGTCAGGAAAACCACAGGAAATAATAGTTATCACCGGGAATAAAACACACAATAGTATGGCGAACTTTTTCATATAACAATTTGACG
>DASUTO010000203.1:0-10119 GCA_036374555.1 Chitinophagaceae bacterium | reverse complement strand
CTCTCAATGCACAGCAAACCCTTATTTTTAAAGACCCGCAGGAAAAGTTTAAAGAAGCAAAGGAATACTATCAGAAAGAGCAGTATAGCCTGGCTTATCCATTATTCAAGGAACTGAAGCAGGCATCTAAGGAAACAAATTACATTAATGATGCGCTGGTGACCCAGGAGATCAATTACTACACAACGGTGCTTGCATTAAAGCAAAATGAGGGTCGTGCCGAAGAAACAGCGATGGACTTTATCGAGTTGGAAGAAAATAATGCGCGGGTGCAGCAAATGAATTTTCATCTTGGTGAGTTTTATTATCGCCGGCAAGACTTTGCCAATGCGACAAAATATTATGAAGATGCCGGTATTGCCAACCTAAGTAATCGTGAGATATCAGACATGAAATTTCACCAGGGCTATTCTTATTTCACGTTGCAGAAATTTAACCAGGCTAAGCCACTTTTCAATTCTATAAGACAGATCAAGGACGATCCGAATTACATTGATGCTAATTACTATTATGGTTTCCTCGCTTTTCGTGACCGCAATTATAGCGAAGCGTTGGAGAGTTTTAAAATCGTGGAAAACGAAAAAACCTACGAATCAGTTGTACCATATTATATAGCCCAGATCTATTATATACAGGGTAAAAAAGAGGAGGCAATCGCTTATGCAGAAAAAAAGATCAAGGGAGGCAATGCCCAATATTATGATCGTGAAATGAAACTGATGCTGGGGCATGGTTATTTCGAAAGAAAAGAATTTGATAAAGGACTACCATACCTTGAGGATTATGTCGCAAAAACGGAAAAAGTCACAAGAGAAAACTTGTATGAATTATCATACAGTTATTATATGGCAGGTAAATATCCAAAAGCCATTAATGGATTCAAACAATTAAGCGGGAAAGACGATTCTTTAAGTCAGCATGCCATGTATTTGCTTGGAGATTCTTATTTGAAAGTTGGTGAGAAGGCGAATGCGAGAAATGCGTTTTTATTCTGCGCATCAAACAGCAGCAATCTGGCACAAAAAGAGATCTCCAAATTTCAGTATGCCAAACTTTCTTACGAACTCGGTTACCAGGATGAAGCGCTAAATAGCTTAAGTTCGTTTCTGGCCGATTATCCAAACTCCACTTACAATACAGAAGCAAGAGACCTGATGGTATTGGTGCTTGCTAACACAAATAATTATAAGGACGCATTGGTGTTGATGGAGGGGCTTAAGAACCCATCTGAAACTTCTAAGAAGACCTATCCGCGAATTCTATTTGGAAGAGCCGCTGAATTAATTAATGATGGTAGGTTGCTGGAAGCCGATGCCCTTTTAGACAAAGCCCTGAAAGACCCAAATAATACGGCCGTTCTTCCTTTAATAAACTTCTGGAAAGGAGAAATTGCATACAGAACGGATAAATTAGATAATGCTATTAAACATTATAATGCCTATTTAGATGCCGGGGCGCCTGCATCCGGAGAAGCAAATGCAACTACGATCCGTTATAATCTTGGATATTGTTATTTGAGAAAAGAGAATTACCCGGCTGCATTGAAGTTTTTTGAGCAGGTTGGAAAAAATCCGGCATTAAACTCTGATGCGATTACTCAAGACGCTTATATACGTAGCGCCGATTGTTATTTTATGAGCCGCGATTATACTCGTGCAAAAGCGATGTATGATAATGTGATCAGGCTTTCATGGCCTGCTGAAGATTATGCAACATTCCAGGTTGCAATGATCGCCGGGGTAAGGAGCTCAAATGAAAAGATCAGTTTAATGAATACCATGGCGCGGAAGTTCCCGACTTCAACACTGGTCGGCGATGCAAACATGGAAATTGCCAACGCTTATCTTGCTGATGAACGTTTTCGTGAAGCGATCACGCCTTTAAATAATGTATTAAAGCTTTCATCAAATAATAGTTTGAAACCACAGGCTCAACTAAAGCTGGCTATTGCAAATTATAATTTGAATAATAATCGTGAGGCATTGGCGCAATACAAAACCTTAGTTCAAACATATCCCAATTCTCCTGAAGCAGAAGAAGCGTTAGATAATATTAAAAGAATTTATGTGGAAGATGGAAAGCCAGATGAATATGCAAATTATATGCGTCAAATGGGCCGTCCATTAGATGTAAGCACCGAAGATTCGCTTTCGTGGTCAGCGGCACTTACTCAATATCAAAGCGGAAATACAAATGCTGCATTAACTGCATTTAATAATTATGTGCAGCGGTTTCCCGGCGGCGCCTATTCTTTGGATGCAAATTTTTATCGTGGAGAAATTTATTTTGAAAAGAAAGATTGGAATAATGCATTAACTGCATATGAAGCCGTTGCAGAAAAAGCGCCGAATCGATTTGCGGAAAAAGCGACCCTGGGAGCGGCGAGAATATATTTCTTTGAGCAAAAGAATTATGCACAAGCAGAAAGTTATTATGCTCAATTGAAACAAATTGCTTCAGGCCAGGAAAACAGGTTGGAAGCAATGCGTGGTTTGCTTCGCAGTCAATATCAGCTACAAAAGTGGAGCCAGGCACTTGAAAATGCTAATGAATTAGTGACCTTAAAAGGAAGCAGTACTGACGATAAAGCTCTTGCCAACATGGCTATTGCAAAAGCATACCAGGTAAATGGCCAGCATGATCTTGCCATTGCAAATTTTAAATCCGTAGTATCATTGAACAAGGCAGCTCTTGCTGCCGAAGCGAGATATGAGATTGCCAATAGCTGGTTCGCACTGAATAAACTTACCGATGCGGAAAAGTCAGCATTTGAAGTAATTAATAAATCAGGATCGTATGATTTCTGGGTAACGAAATCTTATATCCTTCTTGGAGATGTTTATTTCAAACAAAAAGATTATTTCAATGCAAAAGCAACCTATCAAAGCATTGTTGATAATTCTATCGTCCCTGAATTTAAAAAAGAAGCACAGGAGAAATTGAATAAGGTGATCGATGAAGAAGGTAAGAATAGTAAGGTTGGTAACAATTAAACGAACTAAAAATTAATAATTAAAAATTATTAATTAATAATAATGAAGAGTAAAATGAATATAAAAGCCGTTTTAATATTGGGATGTGGAATTTTTTCATTTGGAATTTCCTTTTCACAACAAGACACCTCGAAAAAGAAAGGAACCGTTGATATTACCTCAGCATTTAAACCTGTGTTGAAAGAATCAGCTAAAATTAATTTTAATGCATCTCCCGCAGTAAATGATACAACGAAACCGAAATTGAATTACGATATCCCCAATCAGAATTTATTGTTTGGATATACGCCGGGCAGTCTTCGCCCGCTTGCATTAGATATTGACAGTGGTGGTTATTGGCCGCTCAACAGCTATATTAAAGCAGGTTTTGGAAGTTTAAAAACTCCGTTTGTACAGACGGGTATTTCTTTTGGTGATGGAAAAACTGCCGGGCTTAATATTTTTGCAAAACATATCTCTTCTTCCGGCAAGATTCTTTACCAGGATTACCGCAATACAAATGTTGATCTGAAAGGTTTTTTCCAGACAAGCAAGAATTTGGAATGGAATGCCCAGCTTGGTATGCGACAGGATCGTTATTATAAATACGGTCTTGATCCAACGGTCACGGCTGTTCCTCCAAAGGATTCTCTTGAGCAGAATTTTCAAACATGGAGAGGCGGGGTAGGCTTCCATAATATTAATAATACACAATTTGGAATTTCTTACTCGCCGGAAATTCTTATTAATGTGTTTAACGATGGAAGGAAAAATAGTGAGAGCAACACGTATATAAATCTTCCGATACAAAAATCTGTTGGTAAGGTTTTGGCAGTCGATCTTGGCGTCACTTTCGATCTGACCAAGTATAAGCCTGATAATAAATCTGCACAAGACAATACATTCTATTATCTAAGCCCCTCAGTTTTATTCAAAACTCCGAAGGTTAGCGCACAGGTGGGTATTCGTCCGTCATGGGATAATAAAACGTTTAAGATGTTCCCGAATATGTTGATCGAGGCAAGCACCGAAGACAAACGATTTACTTTCCAGGCAGGCATGTCAGGTTATATCAGAAGAACTTCTTATCAATATCTGGCAAACATTAATCCTTATATAGAAGAACCCGGCAGTCTAAAGAATACATGGATCACAGAAAGATTTGCGGGCTTTAAAGGATCGATTGGCGATCATTTTACTTATAATGCAAAACTTGGATATAATACCTATAAGAATCAACCACTTTTTGTAAATGATAACCCAACCCTGAATAGATATGATAACACTTTCAGGGTGATCTATGAGCCCGAAATGAAGGCTGTTCATTTTGGCGGTGAAATTGGATATACGGAGCAGGAAAAATTTTCGGTACTGGCAGGAATTACTCTTAATAAATACATGGATATAGAAGAAAATGAAAAGGCTTATGGCTTAGTTCCGTTTGAAATGAAAGGTTCTGCAAGAGTACAGGTGATAAAGGATTTGTGGTTAAAAACTGACCTGGTTCTTTGGGATGGCGCCCAGTATAAAACACCTGCAGGTAAAGCAGCCCAATTGGATGGCTCATTTGACCTGAATGCCGGACTTGAATTTCGTATCACAAAAAATCTGAATCTCTGGACACAGTTCAATAATATTTTCAACAAAGAGTATGAGCCATGGAAGTTGTATAAGTCTTATGGCTTTAGTTTCCTTGGCGGCGTTATCTTCGCATTCGATCAGAAAACGAAATAATGCAAGATACCTTATACGAGTTCCTGTTATTAAATAAGAAACTGAGTTTGCCTGGCATTGGCACTATTTCACTTTGCCAGAATTCTGCAGCACTTGATTTCACGAACAAACAGTTCACCGCTCCGTCATTTTATTTTACTATTGAATCGCGAAATGATAAGCCGTCAAAAAATCTTTTTGACTGGCTTTCTTCTTCATTAGGTATTACAGAATGGGATGCCATAAAATCTGTAAATGATTTTTCCTCTGCTTTAAAAAAGAAACTTTCTGAAAGTGGGGAGGTCAATTGGGAAAACGTGGGCACTATCCGTCGGGATAATAATGGCGATCTAAAACTTGAAAGCCAAGGTATCTTATTACAAAGTGAACAACCTGTAACGGCACAAAAAGTTATTCGTGTAAAAGCCGGTCATACTGTATTAGTAGGGGAGCGGGAAAAGACGTCAGTGGAAATGGAAAAGTATTTTGCCGAAAGCCCGGCAAAGAAAAATTATACATGGCTTATTGCTGTTATTCTTACGGTGTTGGCAGTGATGTTTATTGGATGGTATTTTTCTGAAAAAGGATTTTCAACTTCTGCGGCCGGAAATCAAACGGTCATTAAATCAAACTAAGGCAGGCTTTTTTAATGAGCAATCAAATTCACTATACACTTTGTCCTGTTTGTGGATCGGCAGGTATTTCAGAAGTATTTAAAGTAAAAGATAATACAGTAAGCCAGGAATATTTTGAAATTTATCATTGCAGGAATTGCCAGGTAAGGTTTACCCAAAACTCACCATCGGAAGCAAGCATCGGGGCTTATTATAAATCTGAAGATTATATTTCACATACGGATACATCAAAAGGATTGATCAATCGCATTTATCGGTTTGTCAGAAATTTTTCGCTTAGTCAAAAGAAAAATCTTGTTGAAAAAAATACGGAATTGAAAAAAGGGACCATTCTTGATGTGGGCAGCGGCACCGGGCATTTTGCCTCTGCCATGCAAAAAGCTGGGTGGCAGGTAACGGGGCTTGAGCCTGACGAAGGGGCAAGAGCAGTAGCGGGCAAAGAGCATTCACTCGATCTTTTTCCACCTGCCGAGCTTTTTAATTTCCCGGAAAAAAATTTTAATGCAATCACCCTATGGCATGTGTTAGAGCATGTGCATGATGTAAAAAAATATATCCAGACATTTAAAAAATTGCTGGCTGATAATGGCAAACTATTTATAGCAGTCCCCAACTATACAAGTTATGATGCCGAAACGTATAAAGAGTACTGGGCAGCTTACGATGTGCCAAGGCATCTTTATCACTTTACCCCTTACACCATGCAGTGGATGATGAAAGAATCGGGATTAAAGATCGTTGCGGTAAAGCCCATGTGGTTTGATAGCTTTTATGTAAGCTTGCTTAGCAGTAAATACAAAACGGGGGATACAAAATGGTTTAGCGCATTTTGGACAGGGCTTATTTCAAATTTCAAAGCTATGAATGATGTGAAAAAATGCAGCTCTGTTATTTATATCATTTCAAAATAACTACTGCCCCAGTTGTATCTCGTACATCTCTGGCCAGAATTTGCCGGTAACAAAGATCTTTTTTGTTATTGAATCGTAAGCAATTCCATTTGGCACATCTACTTCGGGGTCGATCGCCTGTACACGTTTCCACATATCCGTTACATCATATTTGGCAACAACCCTGGCTGCTAAAGGATCAATTTTTAAGATATAGGGATATTGATACTGGTTTGCATAGACAAAGCCCTCAATGTATTCGAGTTCATTTAAATTAAATGTCTGGTTGTTGCCTTCCATTATCGAACTTTTACTTAACAGCCTGAAGGTAGATGGATCATAATAATAAAGAACACCACTGCCGGTGCTTACTATCAATCGCTGACCATCATTGGTAATGCCCCAGCCTTCCGTATCTATTTTATATTCTTTTACTTTTTGGAAATCTTTAAGTGTATACACAAAAACTACATTTTGTTGCCATGTAAGCTGGTAAATTGTATCTCTCAAAATTGTTATCCCTTCTCCAAAATATTTACCCGGTAACGAAATTTTCTTCAAAGCCTTACCGGTCTTTAGATCAATTTTCATCAATCTTGACTGGCCAACATAACCAGGATCGCCTGTCCCTTCATATAATTCCCCTTTATAGAAAGTAAGTCCCTGGGTATAGAAACTTGTATCATGAGGGTACACTTGTAAGATGGTATGACCTAACACCGGGGGAGGTGGCGTTTGATTTTCAATCGGTGGTTCTGCCTCTGCTACGGGGTCCTTGGGTTTACAGCAAACAACCAAAAAAGCAAATGAAGAAATAAGAGAAACTACGATAAGTGGGAGAAGGATTTTTCTTTTCATGAAATTGATTTCTCGTTGATCGGTTAAGTTAGTAAATGTACGATTGAAAAAATATTTGAAAGTAGAAAGTTGTATTAAGAAATGCAGCGCTGTGACCTATAGTAAGTTTTTAGAATAGGTTTAACAAAGAAAAATTACTGTACCAACTGTATCTCGTACATTTCTGGCCATAATTTTCCGGTTACATAAATTTTTTTCGTGGTCTCATTGTAAGCAATCCCATTCGGATAGTCAACATCAGGTTTTATTGCCTGGGCTCTTTTCCACAAATCGGATACATCATATTTGGCAACTACTCTTCCTGCAATAGGATCAATTTTTAAAATATAAGGATATTGGTATTGGTTAGCATACACAAAACCATTAATATATTCAAGTTCATTTAAATTAAAGGTTTGGCTATTGCCTTCCATGATCGAATTCTTGCTCAGTAGCCTGAATGTTGATGGATCATAGTAGTAAAGGACGCCACTGCCAGTGCTTACAATTAGTTTTTGACCATCATTGGTAATGCCCCAGCCTTCGGTTTCAATGTCATATTCTTTTATTTTCTTAAAATCAGTAAGTGTATACACAAACACCTTATGTTCCTGCCAGGTAAGTTGATAAATAGTATCTCTCAAAATCGTTATTCCTTCTCCGAAATATTTATTTGTCAGGGAAATTGCTTTCAGGACATTACCGGTCTGTAAATCAATTTTCATCAGCCTTGATTTGCCCATATAACCAGGATCACCTGTGCTTTCATACAACTCTTCTTTATAAAAAGTAAGTCCTTGCGTATAAAAGCTGGTATCATGAGGCAATGTTTCAATTATTTTATGATCTGTTGGAGAAACTACGGTCTTATCCCGGGGTTTGCAACGAAAATGTAAAATTGTTAATGATGAAATAAGAGAAACTACGATAAGCTGCGCAAAAGTTTTTGCTTTCATATATAGATTTCTCGTTGATCGATTTAGTTAAGTAAATGTACGATTGAAAAATATTTTAAAAGGGAAAGTTGTAAATTAAAATGTTTATCAATTATATTTGGGTATCAATCTCACACACCCTTATCACCTGATAATTCCATCCTAAAGAGTTCCTGATTCGTATCCTCCTGAATGCCGCTTTTATTATCTCTTTCCCGTATCCCTGGAATCCCACATTTTATTAGTTTGTTCATTTTATTATTATGACTAAGCACCTGGCGGTATTATTTTTTATTATTAGTGGCTTTCAATTGTTTGCTCAGCAGAGATGCAGTATGGAGGAATATGTTAACAAACAAGTAAGTGAAAACGTTTCTATAAAAGAAAAATTAGAACAGGTGGAAGTGTTTACCCGCGAAATAACAAATTCGCCAGGCGCTACACAAAGAGTTAATGGGGTACCAGAGATCATAACTATTCCTGTGGTGTTTCATATACTTTATCACACCCCGGACCAAAACATAGACAAATCAGCTATCGATCGATTAATTGCTGCTCTCAACAGGGATTTTAATAAGAAGAATGCGGACACTTCAAATATCCCTTCGGTATTCAAACCTTATGCCGTTTCCATGGGATTTGAATTTAAGCTCGCCACAATGGATCCTAATGGCGTCGGCACAAACGGTATTGTAAAAAAATACACCCCATTAAATTATTGGATGTCCGATGACAAAATGAAATTCAGTGCATCGTATGGCGATGATGCGTGGGATTCAAAAAGCTATTTAAATATCTGGATCTGTAACATACGGGATGTTCTTGGATATAGCACCTTACCCGGTATGGATCCAAAAAAGGACGGGGTTGTCATATCTTTTGAAGATGTGATTAGTCATCGTGGCACGACACCAACAGTCAATGATTTCCGAACAATTGTGCATGAAGTAGGGCATTGGGTGAATCTTTATCATATTTGGGGAGAAGGTTATTGTGGAGATGATAAAGTGGATGATACACCAAAGCAAGGCAGTTATACTCCTGGTTGCCCGAATGGGACCAGGGTCACATGCAGTAACGGCCCGGTTGGCGATATGTATATGAACTTTATGGATTTTACCGATGATGTTTGTATGAATATGTTTACAAAAGGGCAAAGGAAAAGAGCCAGGATACTCTTTGAACCAGGTGGCCCAAGAAATTCTATTCTTTATTCAAAAGGCTTAAATAGCTCGGAGGCGGACCCTATACAGTTGCCCGATTATTATCCAAAATGGTTGTATGCGCAAGTGTATCCAAACCCCGCTACTACTACGATCAAAATATATTATGAGTACGATGAAAGGTGGAAAGGAAAAAAAATGGAGATATTTGATATGAGCGGAAGAATTGTATTAAGCAAGATCATCAGCTCAAAAATCGAAGTAATTGATGTGAGCCGCCTCACTGCCGGAGTTTATTTTATCCGGGCAGAAAAAGAAGAAGAAAAGCTACGCTCCAAATTCATTAAACTATAGATTGGCAACCAATACTAACTGAGAGGTAAGGGCTATCGAGAGATAGCCCTTTTTAGCACCAGGATTCATTGGATTAGAAATGATTTTGAAGAAAATGGAAACACCATGTGATTTGAAGACCTGTTATAAAATAAAAGGGATCATAAGTTTCCTCATAATCCCTAAAAATCATTTTAATCGTGGTGTTATAAATGTATTGCTTCACCATAGGCCACTTCAATAGCATCTTTCACACTTTCGCTGATCGTTGGATGCGGATGAATGCTGTTCAATACTTCCTGGTAAGTAGTTTCCAATTTTCTTGCAGTAACTGTTTGTACGATTATTTCAGTCACGTTATAGCCGATCATGTGGGTGCCGAGCCATTCGCCGTATTTTGCATCGAAGATCACTTTTATAAATCCTTCACCATGTCCTGCAGCGGATGCTTTACCACTGGCACTTAGTGGAAACTTGCCAACTTTGATTTCATAGCCGGCATCTTTCGCTTGCTTTTCAGTGTAACCAACAGATGCGATTTCAGGATAACAATAAGTACACCCGGGAACATTATTATAATCTATAGGTTCGGGTTTGTGATTATATTTCTTTTCATTGAAACCAATATTCTCGACACAAAT
>DASUTO010000202.1:0-10178 GCA_036374555.1 Chitinophagaceae bacterium | reverse complement strand
AAAGTTAACGGACTTAAGAACGCTGAACTAAGAACTTTTTAGCTCCATTCTTCAGCCTCTTCTTTGGCTTTTTCTTTTTCCACTCTTGAAGCCAGTACAATACTTATTTCATATAATAGCCACAGAGGTAATGTGACAACTGTCTGGCTGATAACGTCCGGCGGGGTGATAATAGCGGCGACGATCAAAATAACCACGATGGCGTAACGACGATTCTTTCTCAAAAATGATCCGGTTACAATTCCAATTTTAGCAAGAAAAAAAATTACTAATGGCATTTGGAATGCGAGGCCGGAACCCAACACCAGTGGCATCATTGTATTAATATAGCTTTTGATGGTCCAGATGTTTTGTATGGATTCTGACATAGAGAATGTAGCCAGGAAATTCATACTGAATGGCATCAAAATAAAATAACCAAAAAGAACACCTGTAAAAAACAAAAAGGATACCCAGAAAATAACACCCCGGGTTTTTTTTAGTTCTTTTTTTGTAAGAGCAGGCCTTACAAAATTCCAAAACTCACGGAATACAAACGGAAATGCCATGATAAATCCGCCAACAAATAATGATGTAAAAAATAAAGATACCTGTCCGGTGGTATCAACATTCTGCATCGTAACACCAATTTTCCCAATACACATTCTATCGCCCAATCCTATAGCACGGCCCCACTCACATATTTTTCTGAAAGTAACGAAGTCCTCGTGTATGGGGCCTAATACAATTTTGTCAACGATAAATTCATTGTAGATGCCTGCAACGATCATTCCCGCCACAATAAACAAGACACTGCGAAAAAGGTGTCGTCGTAATACTTCAAGATGATCAATAAAAGACATTTCCGCTTTTTCTTCCAACCCACCCTTTTTTCTTCCAAATAAGCTAAAAGCCATCTTAATTAATTAGAATCGCAAATATAAGTAGGCCAAACCGGCTATTGCCAATCCTTTTTATAAATAAAAAACCCCGTCTCAACCAGGTAAGACGGGGATATTTTTAAAAAGAGAGTTTCTATTTAACAGATAAAGCCTTGTCTATTAAGAATACAAGATTTGCTCTGTGTGCACGGGTTTGTTCGTCTGTTGAAACCGCTGTAGCCAGCATTCCTTTGATCTTTTTAAGCGTATTGTAGATAGATGCTTTAGATGCATTGTCGTAAGGGCTAACAGGAGCAGATGTGATAGCTGCAAGCCCTTTTACATATTCTGTTTGCAAATTAAGCCTGTATAAATTCACGTTTGTTTTCAGATCGGCTGCAAACACAGCATTTGTAAGATCGTTTATCATTTCAGCAGATGAGTATGTGTTACCATACAAAGTGCTGTTATTAATTCTTGTCAATGTAGTTGGACTCATCAAATGAGCAAATAAACCAACCTGCATATTAAGTATAATGGTTTGTGCTTTCAGATCCTCGCCACTACCAAAGAAATTAAAACCACGGCGCTGTGCCTGCAAATAAGGGAACAAAGCAGCATCGCCTTTAAAGGCGTCAGGTGCAAATACATATTTTGTTAACAGAGCCATTGCTTTTTTCTGGTACGCTTCACTAACCGGTGTAAATGGTTTTGTGGTTGTTTCCTGGCCAACAAAACTTCTGTCAACATACACGCCGCCGATATAGCGGCTTACAGATTGTGCCATGCTTCCGCGTTGCCCAACCAGGTTTCCATAACGGGCTCTAAGCTCGGCATAAGACTTACCGGGCTTGCTGTATTTTTCTTTCAATTTGCCCATCAGCGAATTTACCAGGCCGAACCTGTCTTCTGCATAAGCAACCATATCATTACTCATATCATTGATCATTACTCTTGGGTCGATACCGCCTCCACCGGGTGAACGCATATCATCTGCATCATTACCAAAGAGAAGGCCTGGTTCAGTGCTGCGACTAAGTATCTTTTTCAAACCAGCTGCTTCTTCTGCTGGACTAAATGGAGTATAACCAAATTCAATTGCCCACAGATCATAAGGACCTGCTTTTGTAGTATAATAATCGCCCTGCTTGCTGCGATCTGTTGAAACATTCACGGCAGGATAATCCATTACTGAACCGGTTAATCCCATTTTATGGGTCACTTCTTTATTATTTACTTGTGCGGGGCTAAGCATCTGGCTTGATTTCATGTTATGATTCAATCCCATGGTATGACCCATCTCATGCATGATGAGATAATACAAAAATTCTTTGTGCAGAGTCTTTATTTCACCATCAGGTGCACCAGTTGCTTCCAATGTTGTAAGTCCTGAAGTGAACTGTGCTTTCAATTCTTGTCCAAGCGTACAAGCCATCCACTTAAGATTGTCCGGAATTCTTACTTCTTCATTTTTATTGTTACCAAGAAGTATTGAAGGAAGATCGGTATTGATCGATTTTACATCATACAATTCTTCTGCTATAGGACTGGAGCTTCCACTCATCCATTCAACGGTAATGTCAGCACCAAGTATTTGTCCTGTTTTTGGATTTACAAAACTGGGCCCGATCGCTCCGTAAGGAGGATAGGGGGAAGACACCCATCGAATAACATTATAACGAATATCTGCCGGATCCCACGTTGCATCATCAGGCATGATCTTCATTACAACAGCATTTTTAAAACCTGCTTTTTCAAAAGCTTCATTCCATTTTTCACCGGCTTCAACGATTGTTTGGCGGTATTCGACCGGTGTTGTGTTCTCCACCCACCATACAATCGGTTCAACTGGTTCGCTGATGGCAGCAGATGGATCTTTTTTTACCAGGTTCCAACGATTGATCACATCTTTATAATCTGCCACTTTAATGCTGGTAAGATTATCTATTTCCTGGGTGAAATAGCCGACTCTTGGATCATCGTGTCTTGGACGAAAATCATTAGTTGGCATTTCCAAAAAACTATGCTGGAAACGAATACGGTTATAACGGGCATCAGTAATATCTTTTCCACCCCGATTAAAGGGAGCGGGATTATCATACGCCAATTCAACGATCACATCGGTATTGTTAGGATAAGAACGAACAGACTTATAACCGGATTTAGCCACATTTAAGCCACCGAGATTGAATACAAATTGTGCTGCAGGACCCGGGGCAACCAATGGTTTTATCGGGTCAAGCTTCTCACTTAAGAACAATCCATCGCCGGCTACAATAAACCCTGTTGAATCTTCCCCATCAATTTTTGCAGAATAAAAAACAGCTTCCGTTACGTCAACGTTCGCTGATTTGCTTACTGCATTTTGAGGATCGTACCAGAAGTTGGTATTTACCTGTGAGAACTCAAGCTTGTCAAAGCTTTTTTTGATCCTAAAGATCCAGGTTGTGCGGATCATATTCTGATGTAAGAATAAACTGGTTGGACCGCCCATAGAAAAACTCTGGTAAATATATTCTTTACCCAATTGGTTTTTCTTTACATACATCTGCACACTTCCGTTTGCCGTATCCTGGTATACAGTAAAAAGGCCATCCATTTTTTTACTGCTCTTCACTTTATCTGCCACCGTAGGTTTAGGCGGCGTCGGTGGTGCCTTTTTTGTTGTGTCTGGCTTGGCTGCTGTATTGCCAGCGGGATTGCTTTGCGAAAAACCGCAAATACCCACTAACATACCGGTTGCCAGCAAAAGCAACGACTTTTTTGCTTGTATCATATTTGTATTGATTTTTTTGGAAAACGAAAGATAAATCCTTGGGCGGAATCACAGAAAAATAAATTGATAAACGGGTTAAGCTAAGTATAAGCAGGAGGAGTGATTGCTTTATTTTAACTTTTTGATCTTTACCATCTCGATACGGGTATCGCTTACATTCATAATGTCAAATTCGTAGTCGGCAATAATGATCCTTTCTTTTTGCTTGGGAATGGTTTCATGGTAATTAATGATAAAGCCGGAAAGGGTTTCCGTTTCATCCACCGGGAAGTCAAAACCATATTTTTCATTGATATAATCAAGCTCCAGGCGGCCTGAAAAAATGTATTCGCTCTCGGCAATCTGTTTTTCAACAAACTCTTCCACATCATATTCATCCTGTATTTCCCCAAAGATCTCTTCCAGTACATCTTCCATCGTAATGATGCCGGCAGTACCGCCAAATTCATCTACCACCCAGGCAATACTTTTTCGTTCACGGGTAAATTTATTGATAAGATCAGTGGCACTCATGCTTTCCGGAACTGCGGGAATGGGCAACAGCACAGATTGAATGCTTTCCGGCCGTTTGAACATATCCAATTGATGAACATAACCAATGATATGATCAATGTTCCCCTCATAAACAACTATCCTGGATAATTTTGTTTCAATAAGCAGTCTTCGCAAAGCATCGATCGATTCTTTAATATCGATACCAACAATTTCTTTACGGGGCACAAGGCTTTGGCGTATCCTGATCTTTGGCAGCTCCAATGCATTTTCAAAAAACTCCGTGTTCAACGGTTGTTTTTCTTCCTCCGCCTCTTTTGCTTGTCTGAAAAGATGTTCAAGATCAGTTCGACCAAATACTTCTTTCTTTTCATCAACCCGCACATTGAAAACATATTTAAGCAACCAATTAGCCAGGGCAATGCACATGGCTGCGATCGGGTAAAACATCTGGTAAAACATATCGATCAGTTGTGCCATGCGGCTAAGCAGCACATTGGCTCTCGCCCGAAAAATAGCCCGGGGAAGGAATTCTGCAAATACCAGTACAAGAAATGTAGATAAAAGTATTTCTATCAGTATGCGAAGAGAATCTGATCCAACATCAAGCCTGACCCAAAGTGGCTCCATCACCTTGCTTATTTGTAATCCAAAGAACACGAGGAAAACATTGAAACCGATCAAGGTTGTGCCGAGAAAATAAACCGGGTGATCAATGAATTGATCTAATATCTGGCCGCTGGCTCTTCCTTGTTTCTTTTTTAGTTCAATGCTCATCTTATTGGCGCTGTAAAATGCCATTTCAATACCCGCAAAAAACCCCATCAGCAGGATAGTCAGGATAAACCATATAATAATGCGAATCTCAAACATCGGGCAGTAAAGATAGAGAAAGCGGTGAGATGTTATGGTAGGTTAATACTAAGTAAGAATTCCGGAGTTCAAGAAGTATAAAAAGTATATATAGTATAAAGGTCCTTCTGCGGCACGTTCAATTTTAAAATACTGTAGATACTTTATATACTTTATAAACTTCCTCATTCTTCTATAAAAGCCCTGACGATCGTTTCCGCTTCTTTACAGGCTTTATCAAGATCATTGTTTACGATCACCTTATCAAAATGGTCTTTAAATGAAAGTTCATAAGTGGCTTTGTTTACCCGGGTCGCAAGACTTTCCGAAGTTTCAGTTCCCCGGCTATTCAATCTTCTCTTCAATTCTTCCACCGATGGTGGTTCAATAAAAATGGAAAGAGCTTGTTCGGGATGTTGCTGCCGCACATGAACGGCGCCCTGCACATCAATATCAAGTAACGGAATTTTGTCTTGTTTCCAGATGCGATGGATCTCGGACTTTAATGTGCCATAATATTTTCCTTCATACACCATTTCCCATTCCACAAAAGATTGGTTTTGTATTTTTTCCTTGAATTCATCCACGCTCATAAAATGATAATCGACCCCGTCTTCTTCATAATTTCTTTTTTGTCGCGTAGCAGCGGAAATTGAAAAAGCCAGTTGAGCCGGAAAGGTTTTCAGCAAATGTTTAGTGATAGAAGTTTTACCGGCGCCGGAAGGAGCCGTGATGATGATGAGCTTGTGCGATGAAGACATGTGCAAAGAAAGGAAGAAATTTTAATTGGAAGGACTTAACAAAATTTATAATTACTGAAACAAGAGGTAACTTGAACTGCAAAATGTGATTCGGATTCAAACGCTTTTAAAATTCGTCATGAATCCAACGTTCATAGCACCAAGCCACTTGTTGGACGTTCGTTTACATCAGTCCGATTGCCTTATACCAAAGTTTAGCATTGTCACCATCAGGATTTATTCCACTTGTTTTGTTTTCACAAAAAGGAAGCCATTGCCAATCTTCTCCGCCAACACAACCCAAAGGTGTCCAATTACGTAAAAGGTCAGTGAAAGTGTTAGCCATTACATATCCGTGGCCTTCTCCATCATCATGACTTAGATAAACAATTTTACCATATGAAGACGGTGTTAAATCAATAGATAAATAGTCGCCATTACCAACCTCTTGGAAGACAAATTTATTATGCCAGACTTTATCATATTCATTGTCTATATCTGGAAATGCGTTTTTAATCCATTCATCTTTAGATTGATTGAATTGCAGAATGAAATCAGTTCCCCAGTGCAGTTCACCGCAAAAAATTCCTTTTAGTTCCGCAGGTAATTTGAAATCGTCAGGAAGAAACCACTTGAATTCAAAATGCGATGTTAGGGTCAACAACACGGACTTAAATTCGTCAGGAATTTTAAACTTTAGCCTATGTTCAATTTCATGAACATCATCAAAGTTTGCAGGCGATTCAAATATTAAAGGCCTCACGTCTCCGCCCAACTTTTTTATTAGCTCTAAAAAAATGAGAAGTTTTTCCTTCATACTTTTCTAAATGACGTCCAACACATAAATATACGCACCTATTGTTCCAAAATCAGTTAGCTGACATTTGCAAATGGAACAAATTATTGTAAAAATTGGAATTCTTCTTTGAATATTGGCTACTTTTTTAAACCTGATCTTTATTTTCTCGCAATAAAAATTTTCCATCCAGGCATTGACATCGGAGCAACTGGCTTTTCAATTTTTAATCCTGCATTTTTCTGCCATGCTTCTATTTCAGGTACTGACCATGTACCCGACGAACTCGTCAATGAAAAATAAAGACCTGAAGTGGCACCTACTACACCACCTTCACCGGGTTTTGATGCTTTCACAAATTCACCAATGGCATAAATACCACCGGGCTTTAATGCAGCAGCAATTTTTTTTGCCAATGCAAAATTTTGTTCGTTGGTAAAATGATGAACAACATTATTGATCATTATCATATCATATTTCTCCGTTCCAAGATCATCGTTCAGCGCATTTCCTTCAGCATAAGTCACCCGGTTCGTTGTATCATATCTTTTTGCAATAGCACTGGCAGCTTCCATAGCTCCGGGCAATTCTAATATGGTGCTTGATAAACCAGGATGTTTTTTACAAAGCTCAATAGAAAATAATCCGTGAGAGCCGCCAATGTCAAGCATGTTCGTTGCATTTTTTGGAACAGGGATTTTTGAAGCAAGCTCCCGTGCAACATTAACAGAGAGATCCCGCATGCCCTCCTGGTAAAGCTCCCACTCTTTTTTAGATTTCATGCTGTGCAACGCCAATGGTTTACCGGTGCGGACATACTCTTCTAATTTTGCCATCCAATCCCATTCAAGTAATTGAAAACGCAACTTACCGATCAAATTAGATTCACTTTCCTTTAGTAACCATTTATGATATTTTGGCTTTAATGAATAGTTGCCATTGCTCCATTGCAGGTAGCCAATGCCCACTAAGCAATCCAATAGATGTTTTGTTGATCCGGGATGAGTTTTACATTCAGTCGCTAATTCATCAGCAGTTTTTGAATTTTTTCCTATTGCTTCAAAAATGCCAAGTTCAGCTGCGGCCATAATAGCCCTGGCTGCATTAAAGGCAACCTGCGTATCGATAAGCGGAGTAGGCGCAAGGTTGGCCTTCAAGGCGATCCACTCCATTAAATTTTCTGGCTGGTTTTTTATTTTCATATAAAAAATTTAGGGACAGCTTCGCCAATCAGTAAAATAATAATTGATCTTTTGAAGGATATCCAAAAATAAATGTATGAAGTTCCATTTACTTTAACGTTGATATATCGCTCAACTTTTTTTGAATTGTTTGCTTATCTGCCTGGGTTTTTGCGATTGCAAATGCTTTTTGAAAATTCTCTTTTGCTTTTTTATTATCAACATTAGTGTAAAGCTCCCCGAGGAGTGTAAAATAAAAATGATTGTCTGCTAAATTTAATTTCTGGGCTTCAGTAATCGCTTCCTGTTTATTGTTTGCTTTTGAAAGGGCAAAGGTTCTGTTAAGCGCCGCGATCGGCGAATATTCTATTTGCAATAATTTATTATAAAGCTGCAAAATATTTTCCCATTTTTCTTTTGTGTCTGATTTTATGGTATGCCAGTAGGCAATGCTTGCTTCGATATGATATTTTGAAACCTCCTTTCCTTTTGAAGATTCACGGAGAAAGTAAATTCCTTTCATGATCAGTTCCTGGTCCCAAAGTGTTTCATCTTGTTCAGCATATAGAATCATTTCACCTTTTTCGTTTTTCCTTGCAGCAAACCTCGAAGAATGAAAACACATTAATGAATACAATGCATTTACTTTTGGGAGATTGGTTTGTTCGTTTGCGATAAGCATAAAAGTTAATCGCATGGCTTCATCGCAAAGATCTTCACGCAATACTTTGTCATCACTTTCAGAGTAATAACCTTCACTAAAAAGTAAATACAATGTTGTAAGAACTGTTTCCAGGCGACTATTAATTTCTGCTTTACCAGGGAATTCAATTTTTACTTTTTCAGCCCTCATTTTTTCTTTTGCCCTGAATAATCGTTTATTGATCGTTTCATTATTGGCTAAAAAAGCATTGGCAATTTCATTTATACCAAATCCGCAAAGAATACGAAGCGCCAGTCCTATTTGCGCTTCAGTTGGAATGGAAGGGTGGCAAATAGCAAACAACATTTGCAATTGGCTGTCGGTAATATTTTCTTCAGAAAGATTAATTTCTGATTCTTCAGATTGCCGGGATGTTTCTTTTAGTTCGCCGGCGATCTTTTCTGAAAAAATATTACTGCGTTGAAAATAATTTTTTGCTTTGTTTTTGGCAACAGTATAGAGCCATGCGGTCGGATTTGCAGGTAAACCTTTGTAGGGCCATGTTTCTACTGCTGATAAGAATGTATCGCTTGCAATGTCTTCCGCAATTTCAATATGCCCGATCCCAAAATGTTTACAGAGTACGGCAGTTATTTTTCGAAACTCAGTTCTGAATAAATGTGGTATTAATTCCTGCTGTTTCATAAAACAAAAGCCTGTGCAGAAAAATCACACAGGCTTATAATTTTTAATGAACGCCATCATCTTTGGCAATCTTTCTGATTTCCAAACTGTTTCCTTCTCCCTGCAATACCGGGCAACCCTTTGCAAATTCCACGGCCTCATCAAATGAATCTGCTTTTACAATGATTAATCCACCAATGGTTTCTTTTATATCACCAAAGGGGCCATTGGTAACCATAGGCTGTGAATTTTTTGTGGTCACAACTCTTGCGCCATCAAAAGGCAAACCGGTACCGCTAACAAATTTATTCTGGGCAGCAATACCACCGATCCAGTCCATTGTTTGCTTCATCCATTCCTGCATTTGTTCAGGAGAAGCGATCTTTGAGCCATCTTCATGTCTCATAATTAATGCATACTCTTCCATTTTTTTTAATTTTTTAAGTTATTAATTAATGTATACATTAATAACAAACGGGTTGTCCAAAATAGGACAACCCCAAAATTATTTTTTAGATACTATTCTTTTCGATATTTCCATCAGGAAATAAACTACCAAACCAATAGCTATCGAAATAGCTATGTCTCTTAACTCATTGGCTTTTGAGCTGCTCAACAACCAGAGCGTAATTAGCACGCCAAAAACAGCGGTCGTGTTTCCGTACTTTATTTTAAAATAATTGGATTGTCCAGGGTTTTTTTTACGAAGCACGATCAATGTAATGCAAACAATAGCATAGATCATTACTCTGGTAATAGCGCTGAGAGAAGCGGCAGATAAAAATGAATAGTTGAGCGAGATAATTATTGTTATCATCATAAACAGCAACAGGGACCATGTTGGTGTTTTATGTTTTGGATGAATAAAAGAGAAGACAGCCGGAAATTGTTTTTCTTCGCTGAAAGCAAAAGGTAATCTTGAACCAACCAGCATAATTGCGTTTAGTGTTCCGGCTACAGAAAACATCGCACCCAGAGCAATAACAACAGCACCGGTTTTCCCGATAAACAAACCCGCTGCTTCTGCTAGTGGTTTATCTGATGAAGCAAGTGATGGCAATGTGCCAATACTTACGATTTGAACTAACATATAAATGCTTGCAATGACAAGGGCTGCAAGCAATAATGCGAATGGAAGGTTTTTTTCCGGGTTC
>DASUTO010000201.1:0-11015 GCA_036374555.1 Chitinophagaceae bacterium | reverse complement strand
GTGCCGCAACTAAGGGTTTCATTCTCCACACCACGTTCATAGGTCCTTACAAAAATTTTATCTGGTTCATCCAGTTGCTCAACAAAATTTACATTGATACCTGCTTTTTCAAAATCGCGGCTGTAGCGGATCTCACGCCCCTTTTTAAAAACATCATAATCGGCGAGGTGCGGAATCATTTTTACATAGTGGGGTGAACCTGTATTAACCAGGAAATCGCCGTGGTGATTGGCGATGTTATCAACATCATTCATTTTTAAACATACGATTCCATTTGCATCGATCGTTGCTTCATGTTCTCCATCAGTTGCAATAAACTTATAGAATTCTTTTTGAATGCCTAAAGTTTCGGCAAATTTTACAAGGCAACGACCACCATTGCCACACATGCTACCTTCCCGGCCGTCCGCATTGTAATAAACCATTTCAAAATCGTAGCCCGGTTTTTCATTCAATAACATCAACCCATCGGCGCCAATTCCATAGCGGCGATCACAAAGATCCTTGATCATTTCCGGGCTAAGCTTCAGGTCATGACCATTACGATTGTCAATGATCACAAAATCATTTCCGGTACCCTGGTATTTAAAAAATTCTGTCTTCATTTCTATTTCTTATAAATTTTCAGAAACAATTTCTAATACTTTAATAATCAGGTTTTCAACTGCAGCCTTGCCATCCCTTGAAAACTCTTTTCTTACCCTGTTTACAATGACGGCATTTAACGAAAGACAGTTGTGTCCAAGGAGCCTGCTAAGTCCATAAATAGCCGATGTTTCCATTTCAAAGTTAGTGATCCTATGCTGACCAAAGCGAAATTGAGTAAGCCGGTTGATGAGTTCAGGATTACTTATGCCGAGCCGCAGTACCCTTCCTTGCGGGCCATAAAAGCCGGGGCAGGTTACTGTTATTCCCTGGAAAAAGTCTTTTACAAAATGTTTGATCAGCGATGCGCTGGCACCGGCAATATACGGATAACCGACCTGGCTATGCATCTGCGTACTCGTCACAAATGAATGGAGCAATTGTTTTTCTTCATCGTTTTGCTCGAGCCGGTAAAAGTTTAACAAATTATCGATCCCAAGTCCGTGGGTGGACGCTATAAAATTGTCAACAGGGATCTCGGGTTGTAAAGCTCCGGAAGTGCCGATACGAATAAAATTAAGGGCCGTAAGCGTTGGGTTGATCTGCCTGGTAGTTAGATCAATATTAACTAATGCGTCCAGCTCATTGATAGCAATATCGACATTATCAGTACCAATGCCGGTGGAAAGGACTGTTAACCTTTTTTTTCCAACATATCCTGTATGTGTGATGAATTCACGGTATTCACCCTTGTATTCTATCTTATCAAAATGCTTACTCACTTCTTTTACCCGGTCTGGGTCACCAACCAGAAAGACGGTGCCGCCGATCTCATGAGGCAGTAGGTTCAAATGGTAGATTGCGCCTCTTGCATTTAGTATCATTTCCGATTCCGCGATCCGTGGCATTTGTTGGATTATAATCTTTTAATTAAACGACTTATATTTGCTCCCGTTTCAGATTCATCCCGATAAATATCGGGACAAAAATGTAAAATCTGAAATCGGAAAAATTGGGCTCTCTGTCCGCCATCGGCGGACAGGGCAGCCGGGAAAGTTCTTAAATCAAAAATTATCAAAAAGGTCCTGTGTCCGCCATCGGCGGATAGGCAGAGGGAAAAGTTCTTAAATAAAAAAACTAACAAAAGGTCCTGTGTCCGCCGTCGGCGGATAGGCAGAGGGAAAAGTTCTTAAATAAAAAAACTAACAAAAGGTCCTGTGGCCGAGTGGCTAGGCAGAGCTCTGCAAAAGCTCCTACAGCGGTTCGAATCCGCTCGGGACCTCTCTGAAAAGGGTTATCAGAAAATGATAACCTTTCTTTTTTAAAGCTCCTGCACCCCGATGGAATCGGGGTCGGGACCTCTAAATTTCGATGCACGAAAATGTACAGACCTGCAAGCGATTAACTTGCAGGTCTTTGTTTTTTCATGATTTGCAACACGGTGCAATTTCAAGTAAGATTTCGGACTTTTGATCTTTACCTGTTGATACTTCCTACCAACATGATACCGTAAAATAAACGGCCTTTACCTTAAACTCAATAGGATTACCTGGCTGTTCATATCGCTGAGTAGTTTGGCGTTTCAATTCGTTAGCATATGAAACAATTATTTTTATTCCTGGTATGTACCACATGTAGCGTTTTTTTATCAGCACAATCCGGTTTTGTTATAAATCCGGGCATTCATGTTGTAAAGTCCGGTAACCCTTCGCTTGTATTGAACAACATGAATTTTACTAACAATGGCAATTTTGTACCCGCCACAGGAACTGTAAAACTTACCGGAACAAATACAATAGCTGTAAAAGGCAACAACTCCACTGATTTTTACAACCTGTATGCAGGTTCTTCAGCTGAAGTGGAACTTGAGCAGAACATTTTTGTGCAACATGAGCTGAAAATGGGTGGAATGTTGCAGGTGCAGAGTCAATCTATAAATTTTGAACCCGGCGCATTGATCGTTGACGAATCAGAGACAGCACGTTTACAAGCTATGTCCGGCAATACAGGTCATGCGACAACAACTGTGGATTTGAACCTCGCTCTTTTGAATGTTAATCCTTCTGCTTTGGGTGTTGAGTTTGTAAATGCACCGGCATTGGGAACAACAACCATTAAACGCTATTGCGCTGTTTTCAGTGGTACAGGTTTAGGTAGTCCTTCAATACAACGTTATTATGATATACAACCTGCAAACAATTCATCATTAAATGCATCAGTCCGTTTTTATTATTTCGATGCAGAATTGAACGGCGTTGATGAGACCAGTGCTGTATTATGGAAAAGCAGCGACAACGGTCAAAGCTGGACACAAATAACTCCTGATAACCGTAATGTTGTAAATAATTTCCTGCAAAAGGATAATGTAAATGATTTTTCATTGTGGACGATCGGATCTCCATCAGCTGCATTGCCAATACTATTGAGTTCATTTAACGTTGCCTGTAAAGAAAAGGGAGCGGAATTGGTATGGACAACAGCATGGGAGCAAAACAACGATAGATTCATTGTTGAAAAAAGCACCAACGGAACACAATGGTTGGAAATTGCAGTGATCTCTGCCAGGAACATGCCAGCCGATTATAAATTTTCTGATACAGAAGCCGGGAATGCATATTACAGGTTAAAACAAGTTGACAAGGGCGGAACATTTACTTATTCAAAGATCCTTCGCAGTTCTTGTCCAATTGCTTCGATCAAGCTCATCATATACCCCAATCCTATAAATGATTATGCTGATCTTGTTTTTCAGTCTGATAAAAATTTTATCGGGCATGTACAAGTGTTTACTGCTGCTGGCCAGCTTGTAAAAAGAGTACAAATACAGGTACAACGAGGGCAAAACAAGATAAGGATCAATGTGCCCGGATTGACAAAAGGTACTTATTTGCTTCGAATTGACGAAGGAGATTTACAGCTGCAGAAAAAATTCATCAAGCTTTAGATCGGTGACCTAAAATCAATATATCTAACTGGGAACTAAATGAAATGACAATTTAAAAATAAACACAAATTATTTTCAACTTAATAAATTAACAACTATGAAATCGTTTATCACATTGTTCATTGTTCTTGTTTCATTGAATGTATCCGCACAGAACATTGCCGTAAACACAGATGGTTCACAACCCGACAACAGCGCCATCCTGGATATTAAATCAAATTCAAAAGGGCTGTTGACACCAAGAATGACCACATTGCAACGTACCAGTATTGCAGGTCCTGCAATTGGCCTTACTGTATTTGATCTTGATACCTACAGTTACTGGATGTATCGTGGTGATATCAATGGTGGATGGACCGAACTTTTAAACAGCCTTGATAAACATTGGAACAGAAGTGGAACAACTGTTTTTAACACTAATCCGGGGAATATAGGCATCGGTACAAATAGTCCGACGGAAAAGCTTACGATCAATGCAACTGACCCGGCTATTAATTTCTTAAATGCCGGAACAGGTAAAGGTTTACTGCAGGTATCCGGAAATAGTATGCGTCTTGGCACGTATAATACCAATGTAAATGGTAGCCTGTATTTCACTACAATGGGTATAGACAGGATGGCAATCACACCTGATGGGAATTTTGGAATTGGAATTTTAAGTCCTGTTGGAAAATTTCAGATCACAGGCGGAGTTGAAGCATCACCTACTACTCATGGATTTCTTATGCTCGGCACAGTAGGCAGTACAAACCTGGTTTTTGATAACAATGAGATCCTTGCACGTAATAATGGTAACTCCTCACATCTGTATATGC
Organism: Chitinophagaceae bacterium; assembly: GCA_036374555.1. Lineage (GTDB taxonomy): Bacteria > Bacteroidota > Bacteroidia > Chitinophagales > Chitinophagaceae > VBAS01. Next base: position 6,671 of record DASUTO010000201.1, on the reverse strand, counting down.
AAAACAGTGGAGGGAATGTTTATATCGGTGATGCAACCAATTTCAATAGTGCACACAGGCTTGGTGTAGACGGTAATACTGTGATTACAGGTGCTCTCAGAGTAGGAACAACGCCGACACCGTCAGGATACAGGTTGGCAGTAGATGGAAAAGTGATCTGTACAGAATTGATGGTTCGCCTGGTATCTAACTGGCCTGATTATGTTTTCAGTAATAATTACAAGTTGCCTAGTATAAATGAACTTGAAAACTTTATTAATAAGAATAATCATTTACCCGGCATTCCTTCTGCAAAAGACATCGAAACAAATGGTTTAAGTATTGGTGAAATGCAGAAACTGCAAATGGAAAAAATAGAAGAGCTCACTTTATATATTATTGAGCTTAAAAAAGAAATTGATAAACTTAAGGCACAGAAATAATATGATCTCACCTTTTTGAAAACAAATACATTTCGTATGAAAAAAATTATTTCTCTACTCCGAATTTTTATTTTAATACTCCCGGTTGGACTGAATGCCCAGGTTGATGCAGAATTAAATCGCCAGCTCAGGGGTAAACAGAACCTCAGCGATATTATGATCACAGTAAAAGATTATTATAAGAATCCAGAAACGATCAACCGCCTGGGAACGACTGACGTAAACAGAAATTTAAAAAGATGGGCACGCTATGAATGGTATATGAGCGGAAGGCTTGGGCCAAACGGAGAATTTGTCAATATCAATCAAAAAATTTTTGATGCGACATCTAAAAAAACGGGAAGCATTTCGAGCAGATCAAACGCTGTGCAAAGTAGTTCCGGTTCATGGACTCCTGTAGGGCCAATGAATACAGACAATGGCATTGGGCGGGTTGACAGGCTTGCATTCCATCCTACCGATCCTGATATAGTATATGCCGGATCTACTGCAGGTGGATTATGGAGAACAACAGATGCCGGTGCAAATTGGACGAATCTTTCTGCTGATATTCCTTCTGCTGGTATCAGCGGTATTGTAATTGATCCTACCAATCCAAACATAATTTATATACTTACAGGAGATGGAGATAGTAATATCGGTGGCTTTGTACAGGATTTTCGTTACATACGTTTATCTATTGGTGTTTTAAAATCAACAAACGGAGGAGCCAACTGGACCAAAATGGGAGATTTCCCCGGAGCCAATTATTCTAATTTGCTGGGATACCGGTTGATTATGCACCCCACTAACAATAATATTCTGTATGCGTGTACAAACCAGGGTATTTATGCAACTTCAAACGGAGGTGTATCCTGGGGACTGAATATTGGCGGTGGCAGATTTTTTAATATGAAGTTTAAGCCCGGCAGTGATAATATATGTTATACTGTCAACAGCAGACCGGACTTTTCAACCTCCTATTTTATGAGAAGCACTAATAGCGGACTAACTTGGGATACTGTTAATAGTGTAACCCCTCAGATCAATAATCCGACCAATAGAGTGGAACTTGCAGTAGCTCCATCAAATCCAGACCGTGTTTATTTATTAGCCGGCGGAGTATATCAAAGTGGTCCGTTTCGCTTCAGGGGGCTCTTCCTCAGCGAAGATGAAGGCCTGAGTTTTAATTTACAAAGAAATGCTCCCAATGTATTAGGCAGATTAACTACCGGTCTCGACCAGGTAAATCAATCGGATTATGATCTTGCAATAGCAGTTAGCAATACCAATAGCAATACCCTGGTAACAGGCGCCATTCAGGTATGGCGTAGTTCCGACGCAGGTCAAAACTTAACCTATAGTGGTAATTTACATGACGACATTCATGACCTGGGTTATCACCCGGTTGGTAATAAACTCTGGGCTGCTACTGATGGCGGAGTGTACAGCAGCATTGACAATGGCAATACCTGGACATCACATTTTGAGGACATGAACATCACGCAGTTTTACAGGATGGCTGTAAATCCTGATGATTATATTGATCTGATCGGTGGGGCACAGGATAATGCAGTTAAAAGAAAAACCGGAGCCACATCTTATTTCGATGAAGTGGCCTGTTGTGATGGTTTCACTGTTGGGTATGATCAGGCCAACTCCAATATTTTATATGCTGTAAATAATCAAAATATAAGCAGGTCAACTGACGGCGGAGATAATTTCAACACTATTAATCCTCCTAATCCCAATCTGCCTTTTGCTATGAGCATGGCAGTACATACTTCTGCAGGCAATTCAATCTTTGTTGGTGAAAGTTCCATTTGGCGTAGTTCTGATGGAGGGGTTAACTGGACCTCTTCACTTAATATACGGGGCGGATGGTTTTTGCGTACCTGCCCAAGCAACGGTAATCGTGTGTATGCTGCAGGGGGTACTCAGTATAATTCTAATTCAGGAGTTTTGAGGCGCAGTGATGATGGTGGGGTAACCTGGCCCAACGCAAATATCCTGAGCAGTAACCCAGGGTTCTCTGCCAACTTTACAAAAATTACTTCTATCAATGTGGACCCAACAAATTCACTAAGAGTATGGGTAACTATCGGTGGATTTACAGAGGATGAAAAAGTTTATTACTCCTCTGATGGCGGAGCGAATTGGGTGAATAGGAGTGGTACGCTTCCTAATGTACCGGTTAACTGCATCGCAATAGATAATAGTAACAATGCTTATATCGGGACAGATATCGGTGTGTATTATCGGGGAGTTGGAATGACCGACTGGGTACCGTTTTTTAACAACCTGCCATATGTTCCGGTTACAGACCTTGTCATTTCAGAAGCTGAAAACAGGATAAGAGCAGCAACTTTTGGCCGCGGTATATGGAGTAGTGATCTGTACAGTACCTGTGTTTCGGATCTCAGTGTTTCGGGAACTTTGGAAGGCCAGGAGTTTTATGAAGCATCTAATTCAATTAGTTCAACAGCCTTACTGCTGACATCGGAGGGAAGTAAAGTACAAATGCGGGGAGGTAACGAAGTTTTATTGCAGGATGGTTTTACTGCAAGAGAGATGACACAATTCAAAGCAATGATCGGGCCTTGCGGAAGTGGTGGAGTTGCCGGATTTCGAATATCCTCAACTGACTCTTCTGTAAAATTGCCCTCGCGCCAATATCTTCCGCCTCCTGGAGGGAAAAAGACAATGATCCATGTTCATTCCACTGCAAATAATGAGATCAGCTTTGAAATAAGTCAAAAACAAAATGGAGAAACTGATATTTTATTAACTGATGAGGCTGGCAATATTATCTATCAGAAGAAATTTGCATCATCCCAGGCCGGTAAATGGCAAAATTCGATCAACGTTCCCGAACTTCCTAAAGGAACTTATTTTATAAACGTATTGTTGGATAAAAGAGTAGAACATATGCAGGAGGTGATCATTCAGTAATTGGGTTTCAGGTCAGTGATTGATTTATGAAGGAAATGAAGTATTTTTTGGATGAATAAACAAACTGTCATACTTGAAAATTATCGCTACTATAGCTCGGACGGTTATCATTCTTTTTTTGACAAAACAAATGCAGGCGCAGCAGCCTGCATTTTATCACCTTAGTACAGCAGAAGGATTAAGTGATAATAATATCCATGCAGTTGCCAGAGATAGGAATGGCATCCTATGGGTCGGCACGTCGGAAGGCTTAAATAGTTTTGACGGGAATCGTATCACTACTTATTATAAACACAAATATCCTGAAATACCGGACAATACAATTGAGCGGATAGTGATCGATAATGACAATAATATCTGGATACGCACCAATTCATCTTTTGTGACGATGCTCGATAAAAAAAGAAAGTTTCATAAATGCCCTGTGGGTGATACACTCGATGGATTTAATGTATCTGCTCTGTTCAAAACAAGCAAAGGAATTTTTGTTGTAAAAAACAGGAAGTATTATTTACTTAATAAGAACGACTCTTTACTATTTGAAAAAACATCTACGCCTTTTGACAGCCTTCTTGTCGGCTCTGGTTTTACTTATTATCCCGACAATGATAAGGTGATCTATTACAGGCAGGGAAAGGTAATGGTAGCCGATTTCGGTAAAATGGAGATCGCTTTAGCCCTGGCGATCCCTGGTTTGAATGGTGCATTCAATATCGATGATGACAAACTCATCGCTTTTGATCGCGAAAAAAATATCTTTTATAGAATTAGTATACGTGATAAAAAAATTCTTTCGCATTACAGTGATCTAAGGGATCAGTATGGATTTCCCATTACCGGCATACTGCGTAACATGACAAGGATCGATGAGACCAGGTTTGCTTTTACAACTTATTTTTCCGGGTTGTATATTATTAATTTTTCTGAACAGAACGCATATCACTATACCCATGATCCGGTAGATCCACGGAGTATCGGCGGCAATAATACTTTCAATGTTACATACGATACTTCAGGTTATCTTTTTATCAGTACACAAACTTCAGGAGTTCATTTCTTAAATCTGAATCAAAAAAATGCTTTTTCCAAAACATATTTCATTGATCAGGACAAACAGATATTTGATGGATATATTCATTCAATAACAACAGATGCAGAAGGTAATATCTGGATGGGTGCACAGGATCGATTGATGATGTGGAATAGAAACAGCGACGAAACCATTTATGTTCCTATCCGGCTTCCACATAATAATAGTAATATCCTCGGCGATGAAACGATAAGAGAAATACACGTCGATGAAAATGGTAAATTTTGGGTTGGTACAGGTCGCTTCGGTGTGTTAATCCTGAACCGTTCTCTGCAAGTAATAAAACAAATAACAGATTCAAGTGGTGGAATAAGAACAAATTTTCCTTCAAGATGGATCAATGCTATTTGCATGGATAAAAAAGGCAATATGTGGGTAGGTACTTTGTTAGGTACCTGCATTGTAAATAAGGATAATTATGCAGTCACCTCTCTTAATGATCATCCTGTGCTTGGAGAAATGAGCAGAATTCCTTGTTCATCTCTTTGGACTGACGAAGAAGGCAAAATATGGATCGGCACTACCCGTGGCGTATGGTGTTATGATGAAGCAAATAATACTTTAAAGAACTATAGCACTAAGCAAGGATTGGTACATAATACAGTCTATGCTGTTAATAAAGATCTTCATGGCAATATTTACCTGGGTACGCTGGGCGGCTTATCTATTCTCTCAAAAGAGGGAAAAATTACAAGTTACAACCGTTCGAATGGTCTCCGTAATGATCGATGTGAAAATATACTGCGTGATGAAAAGGGATTTATGTGGATAGGTAATCTCAATTGTATTATTCGTTACGATCCCGTAAATAAAAAGTTTGCTGTGTATGAAGAAGGCTATGGCTTCAGTCATGGAGGGTTCAGAATGCGTTGTGCGCACTTAAGTTCTAGGGGAGAAATGTTTTGGGGGACTGATAAAGGGCTCATTTATTTTTTTCCCGAACAGATGAGTAGCTCAGCTCTTCCTTTGCAACCATTTATTAATACACTACAGTCAGGCAATGATCTTTTTCATTTTACAGGCACAGCCGAAGTGCAGCTGCCTTACAATGCGTCTTCGTTTGTGTTTAGCTTTTCCTCAGGTGAATTAAGTGGTGATAAAAAGATCCAGCTGCTTTATCGTCTTTCGGGTTATGATAAAGAATGGAGAAGTCCCGTATCTACCGGCCAGGTTGCTTTCAGCAAATTGGAGCCGGGCGACTACAAATTTGAAATAAAAGCTTCCCGTGATGGATCAAATTGGTATGAAGGGGCATATCCCGTTTTGATAAAAGTAAATAAACCGTGGTGGCAAACATGGTGGTTCCGATCAATTATGATTGTATTGGTGGCAGGTGTAATTTATTTTGCATATCAATATCGCTTAAAAAGAAGAAAAGCAAAAGAGATACAGAAGACAATCGATTATTTTGCAAATAGCGGATACGAATATTCTACAGTGAATGATATTCTGTGGGATATATGCCGCAACTGCGTATCCCGTTTACATTTTGAGGATTGTGTCATCTATCTGTTAGATCAGGAAGGGAAAATGCTGCAGCAAAAAGCTGCATATGGTCCCAAGAATCCGAAAGAGTTTGAAATATTAAACCCAATTGAGATACCGGTTGGAAAAGGGATCGTTGGTAACGTAGCGGCAAACGGAAAAGCATCCCTGATCAATGACACCTCCAAAGACAACCGCTACATTGTAGATGATGTACGCCGTTACTCCGAAATAACTATTCCGCTGATCCATGAAGGGAAGGTGATCGGCGTTATTGATTCGGAACACCATAAGAGGAACTTTTTTACGGAGCAGCATTTGAGCGCATTGCAATCTATTGCTGCTATTTGTTCAACTAAAATTAGCAGGGCTATGGCTATCGATGCAATGAAGCGAAATGAAAAAGAACTGATGGAGCTGAATGTGAGAATGGCAGAATCAAAATTTATGAACCTCCGGTTACAGATGAATCCCCATTTTCTTTTTAATTCTTTAAGTTCTATTCAGCATCTGATCGTATCTAAGCAGACGACAAAAGCATATAAGTATCTTACGATCTTTTCAAATTTTCTGCGTTCATTATTGAATTATGCGGAAAGGAATTTTATACCATTAGATGAAGAGATCAAAATACTTACCATGTATGTTGAACTGGAGTCACTTCGTTTTGATGAATCATTTCATTTTGATATCTCGGTCGACGATAATCTTTCAAATGATATCGTATTTGTTCCTTCTCTCAT
>DASUTO010000200.1:0-5386 GCA_036374555.1 Chitinophagaceae bacterium | reverse complement strand
ATAGCCGGGCAATACGATGGAAGCTATTGATGGAACCCCTGGGCTATAAGCCTTCTAATTTTAATGTATTCGCTGCCGTTATGATCGGCTACCTGGTAAATTCCGGTGCTCCGAGACTCGGTGAAGTTTTTAAATGCACTTTATTAGCCCGGTATGAAAAATTCAGATTTGACAAATTGATCGGAACAATTCTTATTGAAAGAGCGGTCGACCTGGTTTGTCTTATCATTGTTTTTATTTCAGCCCTGATCGTAGAAGGAGATATTTTCGGGCAAATGATGAAGAATTTGGCAAAAGAATTTTTTTATGATAAGACAGGACATCTTTCAACGCAAAAATTATTGATCGCAATAGGTGGCTTTATATTATTTCTTATCCTGTTTTATATTGTTTTAAAACGGTTTGGTCACATTGATATCATTGCCCGCATAAAAAAATCAATTAAGAATATCATACACGGTCTTTCCAGTATCAATAACCTTGAACATAAAGGCTGGTTTATTTTTCATAGTGTCTTGATCTGGACAATGTATTGGTTTGCATCCACGGCGGGCCTTTACGCCTTAAAGGAAACCCAGGATCTCGGCCTGGCGGGAGGACTTGCGGCATTGGTTGTAGGAACAGTTGGGATCATTTTAACTCCAGGTGGCATTGGCGCATACCCGGTACTCATTGCTCAATTATTGGGGTTATATGGTCTTGACCCGGAAACAACCGGCATTGCCTCCGGAACATTAATGTGGGCAGCACAAACGGCTATCATTCTTGTAGGCGGCATGATCTGTTTTGGCCTGATCTCCAAATACAATAAAAGGAAAATCATTGGTTCAAATTCGGAACAAGCTTTCCAACAGGATTTTATATCCAAAAATTAATATTTTTCATCGGGGTCACTTCCTTAATTTTATCCATCACAGAATAGGGGTAATAGTATGACTTCGGATAAAAAAAATAAAACCATTTTCAGGGATGTAAGCTGGCTATCATTTAATGGCAGGGTGTTGCAGGAAGCCGCTGATTCTACAGTTCCATTAAGAGAAAGGATTCGTTTTTTGGGGATTTTTTCCAATAACCTGGACGAATTTTTCCGCGTACGTGTAGCAACATTGCGCAGAATGGTGAGTGTTGGTGAAAAATCCAAAATGCATCTTGAAAATAATGCACAACAGATACTGGACGATATCCAGATGACGGTACTCAATCAGCAAAGTGAATTTAACCGCATCTGGGAGAATATTTTTGCAGAGTTGAAAAATGAAAAAATATTTATTGTTAAAGAAAATGAATTAAACAAAGAACAGCAGGAGTTTGTAACGAGGTATTATGAGGATGAAGTGAGCACCAATATTATCCCGTTAATGATCGAGAGCATTCCAAATTTTCCTTCGCTTCGTGATAAGTCAATTTACCTGGCTGTTGTTATGTGGAAAAAGGAAAGTGCATTAAAAAGAAAATATGCACTTATTGAAATTCCAACGGTGTTGAATCGTTTTGTGTTGCTTCCTTCTCCCCGGCCCGACGAACATCACATTATTCTTTTAGAAGATGTAATTCGTTTTAATCTTCCCGAGATCTTTTCTTTTTTCGGATATGATCAGTATTCTTCTTACATTTTTAAAGTTACCCGTGATGCAGAAATCGATATCGATAATGATATTCATACTTCGATTATTCAAAAATTAGAGAAAGCCTTAAAAAACCGGAAAAAAGGAAAACCTGTTCGCTTTGTTTATGATCGTGAAATGGACCCGGGTATGCTTGAATATTTGATCCGCCGGCTAAATCTTTCAAAAAGAGATAATCTTATTCCTGGTGGCCGCATTCATAATTTTCGGGACTTCATGGAATTTCCCGAACATATTTTTAAAGTGAAAGGTCAACGTCGTAAACATTTTGATCATCCATTATTGCAGGAAGGAGAAAGAGTGACAGACGTGGTTATGAAAAATGACCTGATGCTCCATTTTCCTTATCATTCGTTTAGCCCGCTGATAGATCTGTTGCGTGAAGCTGCTATCGACCCGGACGTGACTACCATAAAAGTTACCGGCTACCGGCTTGCTTCTCAATCAAAGATCATGAATGCATTGGTAAATGCCGTTCGTAATGGAAAACAAGTGACCGTATTACTGGAATTAAGAGCAAGGTTTGATGAAGAAGCGAATCTTGAATGGAAAGAACGTTTGGAAGAAGAAGGTGCAAGGGTTTTGATCGGGATTCCTGATATGAAAATTCATGCGAAGATATGTTTGATAAAAAAACGAATGCATGATAAAACAGTGCAGTATGGTTTTGTAAGTACAGGGAATCTTAATGAACGTACCGCAAAAATATATGCAGATCATTGTTTGCTTACCAGCAATAAAGAGATCATGACCGATATAAACAGGATATTTAATTTTTTGGAAACGCCCAGGTTAGGTACAGATTATCTTAAGGATTGTTCGGTAGTGATCCCAAGCCCGGATATACTTCGCAGGAAAATATTCGACCATATTGAAACGGAAATAAAGAATGCAAAGAATGGAAAACCTGCATCAATGACACTTAAGATGAATTCACTTTCCGATGAGTCACTCATTATGAAACTAAATGAAGCGGCAAAAGTTGGTGTTGAATTGAATTTGATAGTTCGTGGAATTTTTTGCATGCGTTCGGAAAGTAAAAAATATTTGAAACCGGTAAATGCTATCAGCATTGTTGACGAATACCTGGAACATGCACGGGTGTGGGTATTTCATAACAATGGCAAAGAGAAAGTTTATATATCTTCGGCCGACTGGATGGTTCGGAATCTTGATCATCGTGTGGAAGCAAGTTGCCTGATCAATGATGAGCAAATAAAACAGGAAATAAAGGACATACTTGAAATACAATTAAACGATAATGTAAAAGCAAGGCGGCTGAACAATGAGTTAAGTAATGATTACATTAATACAGGCAAAAAAAAGATCCGCAGCCAGGTTGAGACCTATAAATATCTTTATAAAAAAACCCAAATACCCGTAAACGTTGAGATTGGCAGCAATTGATATTGGAAGCAACGCAGCAAGACTTCTTATTTCCGATGTAATAATAGGACCACAGGGCAACCCCGAATTTATTAAAGCAGCACTTGTTCGTGCCCCCTTGCGGCTAGGCTTTGAAGTTTTTGATAAGGGTGAGATCCCTCCAAACAAAGTTGAGAAGATCATCAAGACAATGAAGAGCTATAAGTTGCTACTTGATGTATATGAAGTAAAACATGTGAAGGTTTGCGCTACTTCTGCGATGCGTGACGCTACGAATGGCGTTGAAATAATTCGTAAAGTAAAAGCAGAGACGGGCATGGAAATAAAGATCATCTCAGGACAGGAAGAAGCTTCATTGATCTATGAAAATCATATTGCAGAGAATATGACGAAGGAAGAATCTTATCTCTATATCGATGTTGGCGGCGGCAGCACCGAGCTTACCTTTTTTACGGATGGCAGACTTGTGTTTAAAGAATCGTTTAATATCGGGACGATCCGGTTGCTGAAGAACCAGGTAGGCGAGGCAATGTGGGATGAGATGAAAGAGTTTATTAAAGAAAAAACAAAAGGCTATCATCATGTAACTGCTATCGGTTCTGGCGGCAACATCAATAAAATATTTTCTCTGTCAAAACGTAAAGAAGGAAAACCATTGGCGCTTGATCTGTTACGAGATTATTATAAAGAGTTCAGCAATTTATCAGTTAATCAGAGAATGACCCTTTATCATTTGCGTGAAGACCGGGCTGACGTGATCGTTCCCGCTCTTCTTATTTATATCAATGTAATGCGCTGGGCCGATACAGAAGAAATATATATACCTAAGATCGGATTAGCAGATGGATTGATACATACACTTTATGAAGAAGTGAAAGAACCACGATTAACCTGATTTTCCGGGAGTAGTGCGGAAACCTGGATATAACTTTAAAAAGGGGATCTGACGTTCTTAAGAACAAAATCCTATCGGGTCAATTCCAATAAGTATAAAAAATAACCATAACTTTTCCGCCAAAATCATTTTAATCTTGAAAATCCTGGTTCATGTCTGTAAATAAGGAAGTAAAAAAAGTTACAACCAATACGCTTCAGAAAATGAAAATTGCCGGAGAAAAGATCAGCATGCTGACAGCATACGACTTTTCTTTTGCAAGAATTATTGATAATGCCGGTGTTGATATCATTCTTGTCGGTGATTCCGCTTCCAATGTTATGCTTGGTCATGAAACCACACTTCCGATCACTATTGAACACATGATCTATCATGCTTCTGCCGTTATTCGTGGAGTGGATCGATGCCTGGTTGTTGTAGATCTTCCTTTCGGTTCTTATCAATCTAACTCTGATATTGCTCTTGCTTCTGCCATTCGTATCATGAAAGAAACGGGGGCTCATTCAATAAAATTAGAAGGCGGGGAAGAAGTGATTGATTCGGTAAAAAGAATTGTATCTGCAGGAATACCGGTTATGGGGCATTTAGGATTAACACCACAATCAATATATAAATTCGGTACCTATACCGTTCGGGCAAAAGAAGCGGATGAAGCAAATAAATTACGACGGGATGCAAAGCTGTTGGAGAAAGCCGGTTGTTTCGCCGTCGTGCTTGAAAAAATTCCTGCTGAACTTGCAAAAGAAGTAACTGAAAGTTTACACATACCAACCATTGGTATCGGCGCCGGTATGCATTGCGATGGACAGGTTTTAGTAATGCATGATATGCTTGGGATCAATACAGAATTTAAACCTCGTTTTCTTCGTCAATATTTAAATTTAAATGAGCAGGTTACTAACGCTGTTCAGCAGTACATCAGTGATGTAAAAGGGAAGTCTTTTCCGAACGAAAATGAACAGTATTGACAATTTTAAGTTTTACCTTTACGTTGTAAAAAAACCGGAAAAGCAGGTCCGGCAACTATAATCTAAACATATGGGAAAAAGTTTTTTGTACAGTGTCATGATATTAACAGGAGTAATTGTTTTTAGCTCTTGCCAAAAAGAAGTCGACCCGAGCATCATCGATAATAACAACCCACCATTAATAACTGGTAATTTGAAAGCAAAAATCGATGGCACACAATGGGTGGCAAATTCGGCTGAAGGTGCATCGAGAATGCTTGGTCTTATAAGTATTGGCGGAAGAAGCACTGATAGAAAATATCTAACGATCACTTTAACAGATTCTGGTGTTCATAATTATACCCTTGACAATAACTCCATGAATGCGGCGTCTTATACCGATAGCAGCCTTGCAAACGCTGTGAACTTTACCACCAACCAGGGAATAAATCCAGGCGATGCGGGAGGATTTGTAAATATCACATCGATCGATGTGGCGAACAAAAGAATCAGTGGTTCATTTTCATTTAGAG